>CAYODC010000409.1:0-2030 GCA_964402575.1 uncultured Verrucomicrobiota bacterium | reverse complement strand
GCGCCGAACCGTTCGCTTCCTCGCGGACCACGTGCCGCGACCAGACTTTGTCGTAGAGGGTTGTGCTCATAAGACCCCGGACTATACGGTCCGCCCCCGCCCCGCGCAAGTCTGCGCATCGTCGAATCCGGTTGACGTCCGCCCTCCGTTTCCCTAGGGTGGCGAGCGATTTTACCGCCCGGACCCCCGTCCCGGCGGCCCGCCTTCGGGCGGGAAACCGCATATAAGGCAGGTGAGTTACCCCCCATGACAGAAGTGAAGATCAGGAAAGGCGAGTCCGTCGAAAAGGCCCTGCGCCGCCTGAAGAAGAAACTGGACCGCGAAGGCATCATGCGCGACATCCGCGCCAAGCGGCATTTCGAGAAGCCCAGCGAGAAGCGGCGCCGCAAGGCGGCCCGCGCCCGCATCAACGCCCGCCGCGCCACGCGCGAAGCGGCGCTGTAAGCCCGGGCCCCCGAGCCCCCCGAGCCGGACGTGGAAACGCCGGCTCTTTTGTTTGCCCTGAAACCATGCTATAAATCCCCCATCATGAAAATCCTCGTCATCAACGCCGGCAGCTCCTCGATCAAGTACCAGCTCATGGACCTCGAAGACGTCCACCATTGCTCCCTCCTCGCCTCGGGCCTCGTCGAAAAAATCGGCGAACCCGTCGGCCGCGTCAACCACAAGGTGTTTTCCGGCGGCCAGGAAAAAAAGTTCGTCGAGGAAGAACACCTCGCCTCCCACCACGAAGGCATGTCGCGCGTCGTGGCCCTCCTGACCGATCCCGAAAAGGGAGTCATCCGCGACGCCGCCGAAGTCCAGGGCGTCGGCCACCGCGTCCTCAGCTGCGGCGAGGTCTATACCGATACCGTCCGCGTCGATGCCAAGGTCAAGCAGACCATCCGCGATTTCTTCCCCCTCGGCCCCCTGCACAATCCGCCCAACCTGATGGGCATTGAAGTCGCCGAGGAATTCTTCCCCCGCGCCCCCCAGGTGGCCGTCTTCGACACCGCCTTCCACCAGACCATGCCCCCCAAGGCCTTCCTCTACCCCGTCCCCTACGAGTGGTACACGAAGCACCGCCTGCGCAAATACGGCTTCCACGGAACCTCCCACAAGTTCATCACCCAGGAAACCGCCGAATTCCTCGCCAAACCCCTCGCCCAAACCAGCCTCATCAGCATCCACCTCGGCAACGGCTGCTCCATGGCCGCCGTCCGCAACGGCCAATGCGTCGACACCACCATGGGCGTCACCCCCCTCGAAGGACTCATGATGGGCACCCGCTCCGGCGATATCGACCCCGCCGCCCTCGAATACATCATGGACCAGACCGGCATGGACGTCCACCAGATGGTCAACGCCCTCAACAAGAAGTCCGGCCTCAAGGGCGTCTGCGGCGTCAACGACATGCGCGAAGTCGTCGAAGCCGCCGCCCAGGGCAATGCCCAGGCCGAAACCGCCCTGCAAATGTTCTGCTATCGCATCCAGAAATACATCGGCGCCTACATGGCCGTCGTCCCCCACCTCGACGCCATCGTCTTCACCGCCGGCATCGGCCAGAACTCCGCCCCCGTCCGCGAACGCATCTGCTCCGGCCTCGAACACCTCGGCCTCCGTATCGATTTGGCCAAGAACGCCGCGCGCTCCGATGACCCGCGCGCCATCGAACAGGATGGCGCCCCCCTGCGGATCCTCGTCCTCCCCACCAACGAGGAACTCCAGATCGCCCTCGAAACCAAGGCGATCATCGAAGCCTGATCCCATGCCCTGCGCAAAGCCGGACCGGGATCTTTCCGCTCCGGCTTTTTTTATTCCTCTTCCCAGCGGATTTCCCGGATGGTCGGCGGTTCTCCGCCGTGCTCGTCCCCAAGCCGCAGATAGAGATAACGGCACGCCACCGGCTCCCCGGATTCGGCATCCAGGCCCAACCATTCCTCCGGAGCGACCGCCCCCATCCCGTCGATGCCCTCCCACACCCGCTCCGCAAAATCGACATCCACCGACCTCAGCCTCGCCGTCCGGCTCAGGTCCACCGCCATCGCCCA
>CAYODC010000408.1:1235-2031 GCA_964402575.1 uncultured Verrucomicrobiota bacterium | reverse complement strand
CCACGACACTGGTGCCATCCAAGGTGGCATCGGGCGCAGCTCGAGCGCCTCCCGCCACCGCCACCTCGTCGGCCACCGTCACGTCCAACTTCTCGCCCAGATCAATCGTCCGACGCAAGGCCTTGTACACCCCCTTCGGCAACCGCGCCTGCATCACCCGGTCGTCAAACACGTTCGATCCGAAAATCTCGCCCGACGGCGTCTTCGAAAAATCCAGCGCCGGCGCCGTCGCCCGATAGTTCGTCACCGCCGCGATCGCATTCAACCTTGCATTGCTCATGTTCTTCTCTCTGCTTTCAGTGGGTTTGTTCCGGGATTTCAACTCTTTTGTTGCTCATCTCCCTATGCCATTCACTTTTGATGGCGATGAAACGTTTATGCACTTCCCGTGCCAAAACCATCGTGGCTTGCAAAACACGATCTATCCTGATCCCGCGAATAGAGTTACAACTACCTCGACCTTAATCCATATCTGCAATATAGTTACAGTTATGTAGTTTGTCAATTTGACAAATTACATATTTGTAGTTTACAAATCCATACACTACAAGATTCTTTCGCCCCCCCCCATTGGGATTCTTCCGTTTTGTCCGTGCTTGTTCGCCCCCCCAAGGGTACCGTTCCCGGCAGCGACTTCAAAATCCGCCGCAACGGCGTCCTCGTCACCTCCTTCCCCTGCAACGGGTCCCCCGCCACCATGCCCATCGCCTCCTACACCGACGAACTCATCGTCCTCCAGGGCCTGCGCGTCCTCTACTACATGGATCGCGGCCAGTCGAACCACCTGCCCTGGACC
>CAYODC010000408.1:0-1225 GCA_964402575.1 uncultured Verrucomicrobiota bacterium | reverse complement strand
TCACCCTCTACAACTGGATGAAATCCAAGATCAAAGGCATCAACATCATCGATGGCGGAAACTCCCACTGCTGCGACATCTTTGACGGCGAAATGTACATCGCCACCGTCTCCCAGGACGACTTCAACCGCGACTTCGACCGCTCCTGGGAAGGCATCAGCGGCAACATCGGCCTCTATGCGCACGAAACCCGCCACGCCGACGGCTATGGCCACGTCTCCTGTTGCGGCATCGCCAACGGCTGCGACAACACCTACAACGAAAGCAACCTCGCCCCCTACGGCATCCAGTGGTGGCTCGAACGCGCATGGCTCACCGGCACCCTCAATGTCGGCATCGGCTGCCTCTCCGCAGACCGGCGCCAGACCATCGCCGACTGGCACCTGGGCAGTGGCAACTCCTTCCGGACCCGGTTCTGCAACAACGAGCCCCCCGTCCTCTCCCTCCCCGCCCAGCCCGGCGGCCCCTGCCCCCAGTAGCCCGGCCCCCTACGGCAGGAACTTGCCCTTCTTGAGCTTCTCGGGCAGGTAGGTGTCCAAAACGAAATTCAACCCGTGCTTCGCGAACGCCTGCTGTTCGATGCGCACCCCCATCTTCAGCATCTGCTCCAGCGTCGCCTGCCATTCCTTGTGGTGGCGCACGAACGGATCGTTCTTCAGCGCGTCCTTTGCCCGCTTGATGTCCGCCTCCTCCAGCGGATGCGTCGCATCCTGCAGGTCGTAGTCCAAAATGTCCTGCGGCGTCACCCCCAGGTAATGCGCCTGCGGCACGCAGAAAAACCGGTTGATGTGCGCCGCCTGCCCCGACCCCGCCTTCAGCGTCCGGTAGATGTTGCAGTACCCGTACGGATCCCCGTCCGTGAACGCCAGCACCGGCAGCCCCCGGTCGTCCGCCAGCCGCCGGATGAACCGACGGCACGCCCGCGTCGGCACCCCGCTCATCGAGATCAACACGCAGTTCGCCGTCTCGAAATACCGGTGGTGCACCAGGCGCTGGAACAGCGACGCCGTCTCCACCACCAGCACCAGCTGCGCCTTCGTCTCGAACCGCAGATGCTCCACCCGCGACGGAATGCTCCACGCCCCGCTCCCCAGCTTCGCGCAGTTGATCCGCACGTCCGCCCCACTCTGCGGATCCTGGTCGATCACGACAATCTCGCCGCACACGTCCCCGCCGCGCTCCTCGGGAATGTACCCCAGTTGCTCCCGGTTCACCCCCAGCATCG
>CAYODC010000407.1:0-2032 GCA_964402575.1 uncultured Verrucomicrobiota bacterium | reverse complement strand
TGATGGTGTCCTTGCCGTCGGACATTTCGCGCATGGCGCCGTAGGAGGCGATGGGCTTGGGCTCGGGGGGCACGCCCTCGATGACTTCGATGGGGCGGTGGTGGAGGAGGGCGGGGATGTTGCCGAGGCCCATTTTTTGAAGGGTGGGGACGTTCAGTCCGCCGGCGGCCGCGGCGAGGTGAACCAGGGTGGAGGCACCGGCATCGCCGTATTCAGCCGCGTCGGGGGCGCTGCCGATGCCAACGGAATCCAGAACGATGAGAACTGCTTTCATGTTCGGCCTTCTTTCTGTTGCCGCGCGGGGCGCGGCGGGGTTTTTAGGATCTCAATATTCAATAACCAATATTCAATGTTCAATCATCAAGGGAACAGCCCTGGGCGCAGCAAGCTGCGCTCCTGCGGGAATGGACGTTCAGACTGAAAAACCCCGTTTTCACGGGGTTTGGCTTTCGTTGATGTCATCCACGATGCCCACAATCACACTTCGGACCGGCCCGTCTGCGGACTCGAGGACCTGCCGCGCTCCATTGCCTTCATCGAGGATAAGGACGGTTTCACCGGGGCCGGCGCCGGCGCGGTCGACCGCGACGAGATAGCCGGAGGCGGCAGCGCCGCTGGGTTCGATTTTTTCGACGACGAGCAGCTTGCGGCCGTCATAGAACGGGTGGTTGATGGTGGAGGTGATGTTGCCGATGACCTTGCCGAGGATCATGCGCCGCCGCCTTTCCACTGGGGGGCCTGGACGCCGTCGACGATGCCGACGATGGCATGATCGACGGGAACAAACCAGGGGGAGAGGGTCATGGCGGCCTCGCGTCCGCCTTCGTAATAGACGAGTTCGCCGGGGCCGGCCATGCGGGTGCCGTCGGCGCAGACAACGGGCGCGCCCTTTTCGGTGCCGTCCTTGGCCAGGGGCTGGACGAGAAGCATGGGGACGCCCTGCAGGCCTTCGTAGACCTGAGTGGCGACCACGGTTCCAATGACTTTTCCGAGGAGCATGAGTGACAATTCCTAAACGAAAATGAAATACGACTTATGATGGGGCTCGCGCAGGCTCAATTTGATTGCAAACTTATGTTTTGCCACGAATTCATCCACGGCAGACTTTACACCAAAATCGGTACTCTTCCATGTGCTATCCATATAATCATGTCCGGCCAGAATTCCCCCTTTCTTGATTTTGGGAAGCCAAGCGTTCAAGTCCGCTGTCACGTTTTCATAATCATGGGCCGCATCGATATAGGCAAAATCGAGCTGCGCATCCTGAAACTGATTGGCAACTTCAGTAGAAAGGCCACGGATTATTTTCGCCCGTGGCCCGAACTTGGAAAGCCGCAACATCGTATTCGAGTAGATTCGATCTTGCTCCACCTGGGAGACATTGGCCCCATCTCGATAAGTCTCTTGGGAGAATTCGCGCCACGCATCGATGGAGTATAACGTCTTTCCCTTCCATTGCTCCAGCAGGTACTCCGAGAACTGTCCGTGCTTAACTCCGATTTCTGCTCCTTCTCCCTTAAGTCCCATGGCATTCAGAATGAAGGGGAACTCTCCTCGATTCAAGACAAAGGGAATGCCGACCCGGTACGACGTTCGTAGAATGGTTTTCAGCATCATCATCACGACGCGGTTTCGCCTTCCATGAGGAGGGGCGGGACAAGATCGAAGCGGGTGGAGACGGAGATTTGGGAGAGGAGGCCTTCGTGAGGGGAGGAGAGGATGCGGTGCTGGGCAGGGATGCCGCGGGTTTCGAGGGAGGCGAGGGCGATTTCCTGGGCGGCCTCGATGTCATAGAGATCGCCCTGGAGGATGGCGAGGCCACGGCCATCCATGCGGGGGTCGCCGGCGCGGAATTCGAGGAGGTGGACGGCGACGCCCTTGAGGGCGCGTTCGATGGCTTGGAGGTTGCAGGAGACGGTGGGGGTTTCGAGGATCCAGAGAGGGCCTTCGCCCAGGGAGCGGACATTGCCGAGGATGGCATCGGAGAGGGCGGGATGGATGTCGGGCAGGAAACAGTCATCGGCGACCTGGA
>CAYODC010000406.1:0-2033 GCA_964402575.1 uncultured Verrucomicrobiota bacterium | reverse complement strand
AATGGATATTCTCGCCGCCATTCCCGCCCCCGCCCGCCTTGCCAACGCCCCCCCACCTGGCCTATGCTCGCCCGCATGAATCGTTTTCGCCATGCCCTTGCCGCCCTCGTCTGCCTCGGCATCTCGGGCCTCGCCTCCGCCGCCCCCGTCCGCGTCTCCTTCCTCGACTCCTCCTCCACCGCCGACCGCGCCAAGCAGGCCATCCAGCGCCGCTTCGCCGAAACCTCCCCCGTCCCCCCCGACGCCCGCAGCTATGCCCCCAGCGCCGAACTCAATCTCGTCCCCGGCGTCCGCCTCGCCGACCTCCAAGCCGACTACGCCCAGGGCAGCGGCAGCGAACTCGCCGGCAAGTTCCGCGCCGCCCACTCCTCCTCCGCCCTCGCTGCCAACACCTTCGGCCCCTGGCGCCTCGACCCGCGCCCGCTCCCCCTCCTCGGCGAAACCAATTTCACCACCCTCCAGTTCGAAAGGAAATGCTCCACCGGTCTCGGCGGCATCCCCCCCAACCTCGACCTGCTCGTGGAAAATGCCCGCACCGTCATCGGCGTCGAATCCAAGTTCCTCGAAATCCTCTCCCCCAAGCCCCCCCATTTCTCCGACTCCTACCAGCGGAAAAACCTCCCTCAGATGGAGGAAAGCTGGGCGAAGCTCCTCGACAACCTCAAGACAAGCCGTCCGCAATATCTCGACGCCGCCCAGCTCGTCCGCCACTACCTCGGCCTGCGCAACCAACCCGTATTCCACGGCCGGAAAATCATCCTCCTCTACCTCTTCTGGGAACCCGAAAACTGGTCCGACTTCCCCGAGTACCGCCAGCACCGCGCCGAACTCGCCGCCTTCCAGCAAGCCGTCACGGATTCCGAAGTCGCCTTCGTCTGGATGACCTACCCCGATCTCTGGCGCCACTGGGACGCTCTCGGTTTCGCCCCCGGCCACCTCCGCGAACTCCGCCAGCGCTATTCTCTCGCCCTCTGATCGCCCGCCCCGGTTCTCCCGCCGCGCCTTTCAGCCCAGCGCGGCATGCACCAGCCCCAGCATCACCGCGCAGGCCGTGTCGGTTCGCAGCGTCCGCGCCCCCCACGAAACCGCCTCGAACCCGTGCGCCCCCAGCAACTCCAGCTCGTACGGCGTCCAGCCCCCCTCCGGCCCCACCGCCAGCAGCACGCGCGACCCGCGCGGCAACACCGCAAAATCCCCAAACGGAAAGCCCCCCTCCCCCGGATGCGCCACCCGCCGCGCCGCATACGGACCGAAGCCCTCCAATCCATCCTCCACCAGTTTCTTGAACTGCTTGTGCACGCTCACCCCCGGCAGGCGCGTGTCCCGCGCCTGCTGCAACCCTTCGATCAATCCCTCCCGGACGTGCTCCGGCGCCAGCACGTGCGTGTCGAAATAACTGCGCTCCGTCTTCCATGCGTTGGAAATGAAAATCCGCCCCACCCCCAGCGAAGCCAGCACCGGCCATAGACGGTTCATCACCTTCGGCCGCGGCATCGCCAACAGCAAATCCACGCGCGGCACCGGCGGAACCTCGCCAGTCAGCAGGCAATTCAGCCGCAGTCCATCGCCCTCCTCCGCCACCGTGGCCGTCCCCACAGGACCATCCACGATGCCAACGCGGATCTGCCCCCCTTCCGCCGTTTTCAGCACCTCGCGCACATGCCGCGCACGCGGGCCGGCCAGAATGGCCGACCCGTCGGATCGGACTTCTGCGGCCTCCAGAAGTATGAGGTTCATGACGTTGGCGAACCGGTTGCGCCCCTTGCGCCTTGCGCGTGGATAAAAGGCTTTCGCCTCACGCCATCTGCACGTCGTGCTTCGCCTCGAACGCGGCGATCTCCGCCTCGTGCCGCAACGTCAGGCCAATCGCATCCAGCCCGTTCAGCAGCTTCTCTTTCACGTCCGGCGTGATGTCGAACCGAAAGACACGCTCCTCGGCACCATGCACCGCCACCGTCTGCCCGGCCAGGTCCACCGTGGCCTCCAGCCGGCACCCCTTCGCCGCGTCGAAGATCCACTGCACCTCGTCCGAC
>CAYODC010000405.1:0-2038 GCA_964402575.1 uncultured Verrucomicrobiota bacterium | reverse complement strand
GGGTCTGCAAAATCCTTATGCATCGGTTCGATCCCGATCCGCGCCTCCAATTTCCATTCGATGTCCGGCGCCGAAAGGCGCCTTTTCCTTATCCACACCATAGGATCCCGCCCGCCATGAATTCCCCCCATGCCCAAACCGTCGAGGCCGTCCTCGCCACCCTGCGCTCCTCCCCCGCGGGACTCTCCTCCGCCGAGGCCGCCGCGCGCCTCGCCGCCCATGGCCCCAACGAACTCCAGGAAACCATTTCGCGCCCCGCCTGGAAAATGCTCCTGGCCCAGTTCACCGAACCGATGATCCTCATTCTCGTCGCCGCCGCCCTCCTGTCCTTCGGCCTCGGCGACTTCACCGAAGGCATCGCCATCCTGGCCATCGTCCTTCTCTTCGGCCTCCTCGGCTTTGTCCAGGAATACCGCGCCGAAAAAGCCATGGCCGCCCTCAAGCAATTGGCCTGCCCCATCGTCCGTGTCCGCCGCGAGAACACCTTGCTGGAAATCCCGGCCCGGGATCTCGTCCCCGGCGATATCGTCCAGCTCGAAGCCGGCAACATCGTTCCCGCCGACCTGCGTTTGGTCGAAGTCGCCAACCTCGGCATCATGGAAGCCGCCCTGACCGGTGAATCCGAAGCTGTCCGCAAGCTCACGGAATCGTTGCCCGGCGAATCCCTTCCGCTCGGCGACCGCCGGAACCTCGCCTTCATGGGAACCATTGCCGTCCACGGGCGCGGCCTCGGCGTGGTCGCCGAAACCGGCATGCGCACCGAACTCGGCCGGATCGCCGGCATGATCCAGCAGATCGACGAAGGCCGCACCCCCCTCCAGCGCAAGCTTGCCCAGGTCGGCAAGCACCTCTCCATCGCCGGGCTCGCCGCCGCCCTCGCCCTCCTCGCCATCGGCCTGCTCCGCGGCGAAAAGTTCGGCGAAATGCTCCTGACCTCCGTCAGCCTCCTGGTGGCCGTCGTCCCCGAAGGCCTCCCCGCCGTCATCACCGCCACCCTGGCCCTCGGCGGACGCCGTATGCTCAAGCGCCACGCCCTCATCCGCAAGCTCCCCGCCGTCGAAACCCTCGGCTCCGTCACCGTCATCTGCACCGACAAAACCGGCACCCTCACCGAAAACCGAATGACCGTCACCCGCCTGTGCACCCTGAACCATTCGCAAGCCCTCCCTCCCGGCGCTCCTTCCGCCTCCCCTGTTCCCCTCGAGGACGACTCCGAACTGTTCCCCCTGCTGCTCGCGGCCTCGCTCTGCAATGATGCGCATCTCATCACCGAAGAAGCCGGACAACCCTCCCGCGCCATCGGCGACCCCACCGAATCCGCCCTGCTCGCCGCCGCCGAGCGCTTCGGCATCGCCACGCAATCCCTCCCCGATGAATTGCCCCGCATAGGCGAATTCCCGTTTGATTCCGACCGCAAGCGCATGTCCACGCTTCACCGCACCGACGAAGGCGACTTCCCCCTTCCCCCCGCCATGTCCGCTCCCGTCCTGGCCGCCGTCAAAGGCTCCCCCGACGGCCTCATTGCCCTCGCCACGCATGTCCTCGACCAGGGCCGCGCCGCACCCCTGACGCCCGAAGCCCGGCTCCATTTCCGCCAGGAAAACGAACGCATGGCCCAGGACGGCATCCGCGTCCTCGGACTCGCCTTCCGCCGCCTGGAGTCGCCTCCCGCGGCCGACGCCCGGCCAGGCGACATCGAATCCGCCCTCGTCTTCTGCGGCCTCATCGGCATGATGGACCCTCCCCGCGAAGCCGTCCGCGCCGCCATTGCCAGCAGCCATTCCGCCGGGATCCGGACCCTCATGATCACCGGCGACCATCCCCTCACCGCCACCGCCATCGCCGACAGTCTCCACCTCTCCCCGAACGGGCAGGATCCCGGCGTCCTCACCGGTGTGGAACTCGCGGCCCTCTCCGACGCCGACCTGGAACCCCGCGTGGAATCCATCTCCGTCTTCGCCCGCGTTTCGCCCCAGGACAAGCTGCGCATCGTCACCGCCCTCCAGAAGCGCGGCCACATCGTCGCCATGACCGGCGA
>CAYODC010000404.1:1269-2051 GCA_964402575.1 uncultured Verrucomicrobiota bacterium | reverse complement strand
GGCGTTGAAGGTGCGTCCGGAGAGCCAAACGGGGTGGCAGAACCTGGCGATGTGCCTGGCGGGACAGGGGCGGATGGAGGAATCGGCGGAAGCGTTGGCGCGGGCCGGCGCGGGGCCGGGGGATCAGGGCGGAGTGAAGCCGTGACGGACGAAGACCTCGCGCGCGGCGGCGGAGGTCAGGAATTCCAGAAAGGCCATGGCCTGGAGGCGGTGGGCCGCGTTGTTCATGACGGCGGCGGAGGTGTACTGGGGTTCAGAAAAGCCTTCGGGGGGGGGCGGCTGGAGCGGGGGCACCTGGAGGATGCTGCGCTTGAGCGAGACATCCACGAGGTTACGCTCCATGACGAGTTTCATGGCCTCCTCGCTGGCGGGGAAGAAGACATCGGCTTCGTTCAGGGTCAGGATGCGGTCGGCGAGGATGGTGGAAGGCCCGAGCGAGAGCTGGACATCGAAGCCGGTTTGCTTCTTGAACATCGAGAGGATTTCCTGGAGGGCCGGCTGGAAGGACTGGTCGGCGAAGACATGGAGATCCTGGGCGGAGGCGCGCCGGGGGGCGGCCAAGGCGGCGAGGGCGGCGATCATCAGGATGGCAAGCGTCTTCATGGGGGTGGTTCCTTCCCGGGAGGGTGGAAAACGCGCACATTCAAGGGAATCCCCCCGGGTTTGTCAATGTTGGGAACTACTTAAAATCGGCGAGGCCGGCTTCGCGGAGGCTGACGTACGGGAGGGGCGGGGGGCGGTGGCCGCCGAGGATGATGTGGTCGAGGACCTGGATGCCGACG
>CAYODC010000404.1:0-1259 GCA_964402575.1 uncultured Verrucomicrobiota bacterium | reverse complement strand
GGGGGGGGGGGGGGGGGTCGCCGGAGGGGTGGTTGTGGGCGATGATGACGGCGGCGGCGGCCAGGCGGATGGCTTCGCGGAAGATTTCGCGCGGGTGGGAGAGGCTGGCGTTGAGGATGCCGCGGGTGACTTCGACGGGGGCGCGGCGGAGGCGGTATTTTTGGTCGAGGGGGAGCATCCAGACGACTTCCTGGTCGAGGCGGGCGGCGTCGGGGGCGAGGAGGTCGAGGACCTGGGAGGGTTCGCGGATGAGGGGGGCGAGGGGAACATCCTTGCGGGCGGCGCGCCGGCCGAGCTCGAAGGCGGCGCGGAGTTCGAGGGCCTTGACGGGGCCGATGCCCTTGATGGCGACAAGGTCGTCGTGGGGGGCCTCGGCGAGGCGGGCGAGGGAGCCGTGGTGGCGGTCGAGGACCTGGCGGGCGAGGTCGATGACGCTTTGTCCGCGGATGCCGGCGCGCAGGAGGATGGCGACGAGGACTTCGTCGGGGACGTTTTCGACGCCGGAGTCGAGGGCGAGTTCGCGGGGGCGGCGGTGGCCGGGGAGGTCGCGGATGCGCGAGAGGGAGATTTCGTAGGTGCCCGGCGATTCCTTCAGCGGGGTTTTCATGGCGGTCAGCATAGGACGGGGAGAGCGGCTTGAACAGTCCAAAGGGGCGTTGCGCGGGGCGGGGGGGTGGGATAGACTGGCGGGCATGATGGAAGCACAGCCATGGAGCCCGGCGCAGGAGCCACGGATGCGGAGCCGGCGGATGACGTGGGCGAGCATCGTGTTCGGGGCGTCGGTGTTTTTGGCGGGGACGATGTTGAGGGGGCGGGTGCCGCCGCTGGTGCTGGGGACCCACGCGGAGTTTCCGCCGTTCGAGATGCGCGCGGGGGCGGCGGGGACGACGATCGTGGGGTTCGACGTGGATGTGGCGGAATCGATCGCGGCGAAGGCGAAGCGTCCGCTGAAGATCGTGGACCTGCCCTTTGACGAATTGATTCCGGCGCTGGAGCAGGGGCGGGTCGAGATGGTGATGGCGGGGCTGGCAGTGACGGAGAAGCGGGCGGAACGGGTGAATTTTTCGCGGTCCTACCACCGGACGGTGGCGGCGGAGGAAGAGGGGCAGCCGCCGCGCGAGGTGGCCTACGGGGTGGCGGTGCGCAAGGGCGATACGGAAAGGCTCGATCAGATCAACCGGGCGCTGGAGGAGCTGGAGGCGGACGGAACGCTGGCGCGGTTTGCGCAGCGCTGGAAGGTGCCGTGAGGGGGGAGGGGG
>CAYODC010000403.1:0-2054 GCA_964402575.1 uncultured Verrucomicrobiota bacterium | reverse complement strand
CACCAGCAGCTCACCGAAGAAGAGCAGCGGGAAACCGGCGTGACAGCGGACTACATCCGCCTGTCCGTCGGACTGGAGGATCTCGCCGACATTCAGGCCGACATCGACCAGGCTTTGCAGCAAACCAATACCTAAGGAGTTCGCCATGAGCCGCATCTACGCCGACAACGCCGAATCCATCGGCCGCACGCCGCTGGTCCGCCTGAACCGGATCACCCAGGGCGCCAAGGCCACGGTCCCGGGCAAGGTGGAAGGCCGCAACCCCGCCTACTCGGTCAAGTGCCGCATCGGAGCCGCCATGGTCTGGAACGCCGAAAAGCGCGGCGTCCTCCAGCCCGGCATGGAGATCATCGAGCCCACCAGCGGCAACACCGGCATCGCGCTGGCGTTCGTCGCCGCCGCGCGCGGCTACAAGCTCACGCTGACCATGCCCGAGACGATGAGCCTCGAGCGCCGCCGCGTGCTGGCGGCGTTCGGCGCCAACCTCGTCCTCACCCCCGGCCCCGAAGGCATGAAAGGCGCGATCCAAAAGGCCGAAGCGCTCGTCGCCGCCGATCCGGAAAAATACTTCCTGCCCCAGCAATTCAACAATCCGGCCAACCCCGCCATCCACGAGGCCACCACCGGACCCGAAATCTGGGACGACACCGACGGCGCCGTCGACGCGCTCGTGTCCGGCGTCGGCACCGGCGGAACCCTCACCGGAATCTCCCGCTTCATCAAGAAGACCAAGGCCAAGCCCATCGTGTCCGTCGCGGTCGAGCCGCAGGAAAGCCCCGTGATTTCGCAAAAGCTCGCCGGCCAAGAGCTCAAGCCCGGCCCGCACAAGATCCAGGGCATCGGCGCCGGTTTCATTCCGGACAACCTCGATCTGTCCCTCGTCGACCGCGTCGAACAAGTCAACGCCGCCGAGGCCGTCGAGATGAGCCGCCGGCTGGCTCGCGAGGAAGGCCTGCTCGTCGGCATCTCCTGTGGCGCGGCGACGGCGGCCGCCCTGCGCCTCGCGCGCGAAGACGCCTTCGCCGGCAAAACCATCGTCGTGATCCTGCCCGACGCCGGCGAGCGCTATCTCTCGACCGTCCTCTTCGAAGGCATCGGCTGACGCCGGCCCAAATTCTGGAAAAATCGAAAAACATATGTTTGCGTTTCTGACATATTCTGGTATTGTGATACCAAATTAATCCCCCCGAATTCGATGCAAGGACTGCTGAACATTCCGGAAAGCCTTTCCATCGCGATCCACGTCTGCCTGTGGATCGCGGATGGGGGGCGTGCGTTCCAGCCGTCGGTCCGTATCGCGCGGGAACTGGGATTCTCGTACCACCATTTCGCCAAGGTTGTGCAGCGACTTGTCCACGCGGGCGTGTTGGAGACTGGGCGGGGCCCCCGGGGCGGCATCCGCCTCGCCCGCGATCCCAGAGCCATCAACCTTCTCGATGTCTACACGGCCGCCGGCGGTGAACCCCTCCGCCCCCACCGCTGCCTGCTTAACCCCTCCATCTGCAAAGGCCACGCCTGCGCCCTGGGCCGCCTGATCGAAAACGAAAACGACCGCTTTCACAAGACCATGAGACAAACCACCCTCGCGGGCCTCGCCCGCTCCTTCGACAAATCCAAGCTGGTGATCGCATGAAACGCAAAATCGTCTCGATCGATGAAACCCTCTGCAACGGCTGCGGCCTCTGCGTCTCCGCCTGCCACGAAGGCGCCATCCAACTGATCGACGGCAAGGCCAAGCTGATCTCCGATTCCTATTGCGACGGCCTCCGCCGAGTACGACGAAACCGCCGTCGTGGCCCGCGCGGCCGCCGCCAAGCCGCCGCTCCCCTGCGGCTGCCCCGGCCAGATGGCCAAGTCCATCGCCCGCAAACCCTCATCGGCGCCCGTTTCCGATGCCCCAAAGGCTTCGGAACTGACCAACTGGCCCGTGCAAATCAAGCTGCTGAACGTCCGCGCGCCCTACCTCCAGAACGCCGCGCTGCTGATCGCCGCCGACTGCACGGCCTTCGCCTATCCTGACATCCACCGCCGCTTCATGCGCAACAAGGTCACCC
>CAYODC010000402.1:515-2058 GCA_964402575.1 uncultured Verrucomicrobiota bacterium | reverse complement strand
GGCCGATGAGGACGCCGGCGTCGTGGGCGGCCTTGATGTTGGCGGTGCCGCCGTAGAGCTTCATGTTGGACATGGGCGACCAGATGAGCTTGGCGCCGGCGGCGGCCATCTGGGCGAAGTCGGCGGGCTGGAGGGCGGCGCCGTGGATGATGGCGGTGGTATCGTTGAGCATGCCCCAGTTGCGCCAGGTGGCGAACTGATCTCGGGCGGTGGAGTCGATGCCTTCGCAGAGATGGATCATGGTGGCGTTGATGGCGCCGCCGGCGATCTTGGCCAGGAGAGTGGCGCGAGTGGTCGAATTGGTCATGGTCCAGGGGAAGATGTTCTGCCAGGTGCGGGAGGGGAACTGTTCGATGTTGTAGAGGATGACGGAGGGGTGGCTGTGTTCGGTGTCCGTGTTGCTCTGGCCCTGGATGGCGATGCAGCCGGCCATGAGTTCGAGGCATTCGCCGTACTTGGTGATGAGGTCCTGGGAGGAGTCGCTGACGGCGGTGCGCAAGGAGCTGCGCTTGGATTTCCAGGCGTCGTATTCGGAGTCCTCCTCGCCCCACTGGTCGCGGTGACCGAAGGGGAAGTTGTTGAACATGAGGGTGGGGAAGGAATTGTAGGCGGGGTGGTTGTGGACGTCGAGGAGGCCGGGGTAGAGGATGCCGCCGGTGTCGATGTTGGGGATGCCGGGGATGGTGGCGTTGGTGACGGCGACGATGAGGTCGTCGCGGACGTGGACGGTCCAGTTGGTGCGGGGGCCGTCGGGGGTGATGACGAGTCCGCGCAGGGCGTATTCGAAGATGGGGCGGCCGATGAAGTCCCAGTCGTTGCGGGGGGAGAGGGAGATGGTGGAGTTGTTGACATGGATGATGCCCTGGATGGCGGAGAGGCGGGCGTTGTTGGTCCAGATGTAGCGATAGGGGACGCGGGTGTTGACGAGGAAGCTGGAGCCGTCGGTGGCCTGCCAGTAGTTGGACTGGTTGTTGACGTTGACGTTGTTGACGGTGGCGTTGGTGATGCGGACGTAGACGCCTTCGTAGGCTTCGGAGGCGAGCTGGTTGCCGCGGATGGTCGTGGGGGGGACGGAGAGGCCGGTGGCGAGGGTGGTGTAGTTGGAGACGGCGGAGAGGGTGGTCATGGAGGCGGTTTCCTGCACGAGGGCGTTGAGGGCGACGTGGTCGCCGTGCTCGGGGCGGTGGTAGATGTCGGAGACGTAGATGCCGCTCCAGGGGCCGCCGGCGGGGTCGGCGAGGGCGTAGCCGGAAGGGTCGGAATAGGTGGCGATGCCGGAGAGGGTGACGCGGGAGCCGGCGTAGGGAGAGGTGCCGCCGGCGCTGAACTGGATGTTGGAGATGGTGAGGGCGGCGCCGACGGTCTGGCCGGAGAACGTGATGGCCTGGGTGGGGGAGGAGGGATCGTTGGAGACCAGGTGGAAGATGGCGGAGTGGGCGGCGCCGGTGACGGCGCCGGGCGTGTAGACCACGCGAATATTGGTTGAGATTCCGGGCGCGAGGGAGGCGGGGAGGGAACCGACGGAGAATTTGGAGGTATCGCC
>CAYODC010000402.1:0-505 GCA_964402575.1 uncultured Verrucomicrobiota bacterium | reverse complement strand
GACGGGAGTGAGGGAGGCCAGGTTCAGCGAGAGGGTGGCGCCGGAGTTGGCGAGGGTGAGGAGCTGGGTGGCGGAGGCGCCGGGAGACAGGGTGCCAAACAGCAGTGCGGCGGGGGCGACGAGGTTGGGGTCTTCGGAGGCGCCTTCGATGATGACATCGTCGAGGGCGCAATTATAGGTGTTTTTTGTAAAGGTGAAGCGGAGCTGGGTGGCGAGAGGATGGACGGTGACGGTATAGGTGCCGTCGTTCTGGGCGATGGTCTTAGTGTCGAGAAGGGTCCAGCTTGCGCCGACGAGGCCTTCGACGGCGAGGGTGCTGCCGGCGCCGCCGTTGCCGTACGCCCAGAACTGAAGGCTGGTGGCGCCGGCGGCGAAGGCGGGGCTGGTGAGGGTTTGGCCGGAGCCGGTGAATTTGAAAGCGGGCGGGGCGATGCCGGCATAGGGCTCGGCTGGGTAATCCATGTCGGAGGATTTGCTGCTGGTCCAGCCGGCGGGGAGGGTGTTG
>CAYODC010000401.1:0-2062 GCA_964402575.1 uncultured Verrucomicrobiota bacterium | reverse complement strand
GCTCTATCCAATTGAGCTACAGGTACGTCGAATTGGGTGTGTCTTCTACACCATGCGCCTTCGCTTGGCAATCCCTTCTTTCAACTTTTCTCGCTACCTTTTCTCGCCCGTGAACGGCTCCGCCTCCACCGTGCCTTCGGCCTTCTGCACCAACAACTCGATCTTTTTCTCCACCTCGTTGAGCCTAGAAGAGCAAAGCTTGACCAGCTTCTGGCCCTCCTCGAATGCCGCCACCATTTTTTCCAGGCCGAGTTCGCCGCTTTCCATCTCCGCCGCGATTTCTTCCAGCCGCGCCAGGGCCTTCTCGAAGCTCTGGACTTTTTCCGTTTTCTCCGCCATGTCGTCCTCCTTCGGCCGGCTCCACGGTGGAGCCCACCGTCCCGTCGGCCAATTCCGTCATCAAGCGCAACCCCGGGACCGCTTCGGCCACGGCGCGCAACAGTCGTCCGTCCGGCAGGCGCGTCAAACTGTACCCGCGTGCCAGCACGCCCTTTGGATTCAGCATCCGCAACTGTGCCTCGGCATGCTGGAGCGCGCGCCGTCCCTCCTCCATCCGCCCGCGCATCGCCCGTTCCATGCGACACGCGGCGGAATCCGTCCGCTGCCGGACCAGTTGCGGCAGGCCGGCCAACGCCTTTTGCAGCCGCACGGACAGGAAGTCCACCCCCTGCTGCAGCCGCTGCACGGCCTGCAACGGATCGCGCAGGCCGGGCGTCCGCGCCGCACGATCCAGGCGGTTGCGCCAGCCCAGCACGGCCGTCCGCGCCCCCAGCCCCAGCCGCCGGCGCAGATCCGCCACGCGCCGTTCCAGTTCATCCTTGCCCTTCACCACCATTTCGGCGGCGGCGCTGGGCGTCGGCGCGCGCACGTCGGCCGCGAAATCGCTCAACGTCCAGTCGATCTCATGGCCCACCGCCGAAATGACCGGGATCGCCGAGCGCACGATGGCCCGCACCACGGACTCCTCGTTGAAGCACCACAGGTCCTCGAGGCTGCCGCCGCCGCGGCCGACAATCAGCACATCCAGCCCGCCCCGGCCGTTGAGCAGGTCGATCGCGGCGGCGATTTCCTCCGCCGCCCCGGCGCCTTGCACCCGCGCCGGGGCCAGCACCACGTGCAGATTGGCAAACCGCCGGTCCAGCACCTGCAGAATGTCGCGAATGGCCGCCCCGGTCGGGGACGTCACGATCCCGACGTGCTGCGGCAACGCCGGCAGCGGCCGCTTGCGCTCCGGCGCAAACAAACCCTCCGCCGCCAGCTTCTTTTTCAGCGCCTCGAGCCGCAGCATCAGCTCGCCCTCTCCCGCCGGCTCGATCTTCTTCACCAGGATCTGGTAGTCCCCGCCGGCCTCGTACACGGTGATCTGCCCGAAGGCGCGCACCTGCAAACCGTCCCGCAACGGCGAGGCCACTCCGGCGAACGCCCCGCGGAACATCACGGCCCGCAACTGGCTCGCGGAATCCTTCAGCGTGAAATACGCGTGGCCCGATGCCGGCCGGCGCAGGTTGGAGATCTCTCCCTCCACCCAGACGCTGCCGAATTCTCCCTCCAGGGCGCTCTTGATCCGCCGCGTCAGTTCGGCGATTTTCCAGACTTGGCGCGGGCCTCCTGCGCTTTCCGCCGGTGCCCCTTGTCCTGGATACAACCCGCCCATGCCCGCCCTACCATTCCACGGGGGCGTTGAATTCCCCCAGTTCCTCCGGCGAATAGTCCGGAGCGCGCATGGCCATCCGCCCCACCTTCAGGCGCGTGCGCCCCCCCGTGGCAAGGTCCCTCACCTCCAAGTCGCCGATCATGTAGACCTGGCGCAGCTTCTTGACCGATTGCACTTCGAAGCGCTTGATGGCCCGCCCGTCGCGCCAGGCTTCGCCCCGCACCACCGCGCTGTAGGCCGGAGCCACCCACAGGCGGATCTGCGACCAGCCGCCGCCGTGCTCCGGCGGACAGTCGATCTCGAGGATCTGGCACTCCCAGCGGTTGGCCACCCGCTCCACCCCCACGAGGCGCGGATTCGGCCACCAGAAAAACGAAAAGCTCAGCTCCATCCAGCTGATGCCGGTCT
>CAYODC010000400.1:0-2075 GCA_964402575.1 uncultured Verrucomicrobiota bacterium | reverse complement strand
GGCGTTGTCGAGGATGCCGGCGGAGACGCAGACGGAGCCGGGCTGGTTTTCGAGGGCTTCGGAGGCGTTGATGACGAGGTTCATGATGACCTGGCGGAGCTGGGAGGCGTCGGCGACGATGGCCGGGAGGGATTCGGGAAGATTGATTTGGAGGTTGGTGTTCTTGCCGACGGAGGTTTGGAGCATGCGGGCGGTGGAGCGGATTTCGGCGGAGACATCGAGCGGTTCAATGACGAAGTGGCCCTTGCCGGAATAGGCGAGCATTTGCTGGGCGAGGTCGGCGGCGCGGCGGGTGGCGGTGATGGCGGTGGCGAGGTCGGCGCGGGCGGAGGAGTCGCGGGGGATATCGAGGAGGGCGAGGTCGATATTGCCGAGGATGGCGGTGAGCAGGTTGTTGAAATCGTGGGCGATGCCGCCGGCGAGCAGGCCGAGGCTTTCGAGCTTCTGGGTTTCCTGGAGGCCGCGTTCGTAGTTGAGGCGTTCCTCCTCGGCGTTTTTCCGGTCGGTGATGTCGCGGACGGAGACGATGAGGCGGTCGTCGGAGCCGATCTGGAAGCGGCGGATGATGATTTCCACCCAGAAGAGATGGCCATCGCGGTGGCGGGCATGCCACTCAAAAGTCTGGGGGCCTTGTTCGCGGGCTTTCCGGATCCATTCGGTGGCTTCGGCGATGGAGTAGGGGGGGACGCCCGAGCACAGCGGGGCGAGGCCGACGGCGAGGGCCTCTTCGCGGGAGGAGAACCCGTACATGTCCACCATGCGCTGGTTGACGTCCAGGATTTGACCCGTGGCGGCATCGTCGATGAAGATGGCATCGCTGACGGAGTTGAAGAGGGTGGCGAAGTATTCGTTGGATTGCTTTATGGCTTCTTCGGCGGTTTTGCGTTCGGAGATGTCGAGGATGGTGAAGATGATTTCGTCGTTGGGGTGATCGGGGTCGAGGGGGGCGCCGTTGACGAGCAGGGTGAGGGGCTGGCCGTCGGGGCGGCGGGTCTGGAGTTCCCGGGAGACGAATCCCTGGCGGGCGATAGGGTCGTAGAGATTGTGACCGGCGCGGTCGAATTCCTCCTGGGTGGCGTAGATGACGCGGGCGGAATGGCCGACGAGTTCGCGGCGGTCGCGTCCGAAGATATGGCAGAAGAGGTCGTTGGCCTCGATGGCGATGCGGTTGCGGAAGACGCAGATGCCGACAGGGGCGAGGCGCAGGATGTTGGCGATGCGGGCGCGGTTCTGGCGGAGTTCTTCAGTGCGGCGGCGGACCTGGCGGCGCAGGAGGAGGTTGCCGCCGGCCAGCAGCAGGAAGGCCAGCAGGACTGGAAGCAGGAAGGCGGTGAAGCGGCGCAGGACCATGGTCCAGGCCACCGGGGTGCCCAGCCACTTCTGTTCGATGGCTTCGAATTGGCGCGGCGAGATTTTGTCGAACCCGTTTTGGACGAGCGCGAGCAGCTCGGGGCGGCCTTTATGGACGGCGCGGTGGAACTGGCCGGTGTAGAGGATGAAGGACTGGCGGAAGCGATCCGCGGCCTGGTGCTTGTAGAGGTAGTAGATGGCGGCGGGCTCGTCGACGGAGAAGACCTTGATTTCGTCGTTTTTCGCGGCCTGGACGAGGGCTTCGTAGCTGGGGTATTCGCGGATGCTGTCGATGCCGAATTCGGCGAGTTTTTCGATGACGGCGTCGCCGGCCTTGACGCCGATGGTGAAGCCGTGGAGGGAGGAGTAGTCGGCGATGCCGCCCAGGTCGCGGTGATGGTACATGGGCACGCGGATGTCGGCGTAGGGAGGGGTGAAGTCGTAGAGCAGCTCCCGTTCGGGGGTGCGGAAGACGGTATCGAGGACGTCGGCCTGGCCTTCGCCCATGACGCGCTGGGCCTCGGCCCAGTCCATGGCCTTCAACTGGACCGGGATGCCGGTTGTTTTCTCCCACAGCTTCCACTGGTCGGGCAGGATGCCGCGCAGGGCGCCATCGGCGTCGCGGAAGATGTAGGGCGGGTAGTTGTCGTCGCTGACGACAGTGATGGAGGGCGGAGTCGCGGGGGCGGGGGTTTCGGGCGGCGACTGGGGGTCGATAATGTCCG
>CAYODC010000399.1:0-2078 GCA_964402575.1 uncultured Verrucomicrobiota bacterium | reverse complement strand
CGCCGCCCCGACCAGTTCGAAGATCAGCGAAGCGGTGGTGCTGACGGGCATGCCATAGGCGGAATAGGCGTGGAGCAGGGCCGTGTCCACGATGTAGACGGAGACATAGACAACCATCGCCTGATGGAGCTGCAACTGGCCGGGCTCGAAAATCCCCTTGCGGGCGGTTTCCATCACGGGTGCGGAGAACAGGGCGCCCAGCAGGACTGCGAGGCCGGCCAGCCATACGGCAGACCGGTGGCTCATGACGCGCGCGCCGAAGACACCGTTGATGAGGTTGGCGGCATCGTTCTTGCCCACCTCGATGCAGTCCCAGGCGAGCATTCCCACGGCGACGGCCATCAAAACAGTCGTGAAGTCAGGCATATCCGCTCCTTTTCCGGCAGGGGGTGCTGGTTTGGGCAAGCACTGTAGCGGAGGGGCCCGAGGGGAACAAGAAATAAAGTAGATCGTTTTACCAATTAATATATATCTCAATAATGTGCAGAAAGATATGAAGATATTATTCTGAATACGGCAAGTCGGGCTGGTGAAACGGGCAGGGGCTTGCTATACGTCCCGGCACATGCGGGTGAGAGTCCGCCAAGGAACGGTGCAGGATGAAGAACGATTGGAAAAGTCTCCGGGACGAAGTCGTGGCCTTTCGGGATGCGCGCGATTGGAAGCAGTTCCATACCCCGAAGAATCTGGTGGCCGGGTTGGCGATCGAGGCGGCGGAATTGCAGGAACAGTTTTTGTGGTGCACGGACGAGGAATGTGCCGCGCGCATTCGGGACAAGGTCCGCCGCAAGGCCATCGCGGAGGAACTGGCGGACGTGGTCAACTATGCGTTGCTGCTGGCCGATCACATGGAGTTGGATTTGCCGACGGAAATCCGCCGGAAAATCCGCATCAACGCCCGGAAGTATCCGGTTCGGAAGTCCAAGGGCATCGCGAAAAAATACACCGAGCTGTAGGCTCGCCGCCCGGGGGCAGGAAGCGGGGGGAGTTGCGGATGGGCGGATGAACGTTCAATTTGCTTTTCCTCAAGCCGTCAGGGTTCTACAATGACGGCATGATCATGTTCGGGCGGCTCGAAGGCGCAGGAAGATAAGGGCGAAACATGCTGGCCAAAGTGTATTCGGGCGCGGTGTTCGGGGTGGATGCATACGAGGTCGAGATCGAAGTCAATGCAGGGCATGGGGAGCCGAAGGTGGTCGTGGTGGGCCTGCCGGATGCGGCGGTCAAGGAAAGTTCCGACCGCGTATGGACGGCGCTGATCAATTCGGGGTTTTCGCCCCCGATGGGCCGGACGACAGTGAACCTCGCGCCGGCGGATATCAAGAAGGAAGGTCCGAGCTTCGATCTGCCGATTGCGCTGGGCATGCTGGCGTCGGAAGATCAACTGGATGGGGCGCGGCTGGCGGACTACTGCGTGACCGGCGAGTTGGCGCTGAGCGGCGAGGTGCGGCGGGTGCGCGGAGTGCTGCCGATTGCGCTGCGGGCGCGGGCCGAGGGGCGAAAGGGCATCCTGATCCCGCCGGAAAATGCCGAGGAGGCCGCGGTCGTGGAGGGCCTTGCGGTGCATCCGGTGGCGAACCTGCGCGCGGCCGCGGATTTCATCGCGGGGAAGGCGGCCGTTCCCCCGTTTGCGGTGGACATGGCGTCGGCGTTTGGCGGCGGCACGATCTATGACGACGACTATCTTGACGTGAAAGGCCAGGAGTTCGCGCGACGGGCGATCGAGGTGGCCGTGGCGGGGGGGCACAATATTTTGCTCGTCGGGCCGCCGGGGACGGGCAAATCGATGTTGGCGAAACGGGTGCCAACGATTTTGCCGCCGCTGACGCTCGAAGAGGCGCTGGAAACGACCAAGATCCACAGCATTGCCGGGGTGCTGCCGTCGCATCAGGCCGTGGTGGGCGGGCGGCCCTTTCGGTCGCCGCACCATACGATTTCGGACGCGGGGTTGCTGGGCGGGGGCACGCATCCGATGCCCGGAGAGGTGAGCTTGGCGCACAACGGCGTGCTGTTTCTCGACGAACTGCCGGAGTTCCACCGCAACGTGCTGGAGGTGCTGCGCCAGCCGCTCGAGGACG
>CAYODC010000398.1:0-2080 GCA_964402575.1 uncultured Verrucomicrobiota bacterium | reverse complement strand
ATCTCGTTCCCTTCATCCAGCCATCATGCTCGCTCAGCGGATCGGCGTAGCGAATGCGGCCATCGGGCATCTCCACCGGATGCTCCTTCGCCGACACCACCGAGGGCTCCCGGACAAACCGGTCCGCCATGATCGCCACGCCCAGCAGCCCGTGCGCCCGGCTCGCTTGCAAGAAATATTCCGAACAACTCGGCAGCAACTCGCAGCGCGACCCGATGGCCGGGCCGATCTGCGCCCGGTAGAACTGCACCACCCAGCGGCCCGGCAGCGATCCCGGGCCCGGGCCGGGCGACGGCAATGCCCGGCACTCGCGCCAGACCTCCGGCGGCCAAACGTCCCGGCAGCTCTGTAGCGACCGCCACAGCTCCGCCTCCGCCCGGCGCAGCGCCTCGTCGTCCCGAAACTGGAAATACAGCGAACACCCCGCCCGCCAAAACAGCGGCGGCGTGCGCGCGTGCAGAAAGGCAAACCGCCATGCCGCCCGCGCCTCGTCCGTGGCCCCGGCCGCCGCCGCCGTCCGCCCCGCTTCATAGGCCGCCATGCAGCGGGTCTCCAGCTCCACGGCCTCGTCCTGCCACACCGCCGACAGCTCCTCCTGCGCGGCCCGCAAATCCCGCCCCAGCCGCAGGCCCGCCACGGACGCCAGCACGCGCGCCCGCGCCGACCCCGGATCCTCCGCGCGGATCCTCAGGCTCTCCGCCCGCGCCGCCGCCCATTGCCCTTCGCCCAACAGCTCGGCCGCCAGGTCCAGCGGCGCCGCCCCCGCCGTCCACGCGAAAAAAAAGATTCCGGGCACAAGGCCCGGAATCTTCCACGCGGAAATGATCCGCGCAACATGCATCTTAGTAGTAGCTCGATCCGTACTGGGCCGCCATATCCGCCGTGCCCAGCCCGTTCATGCCGTCCAAGCCGTTCATGATGGCCACCACGATGCCCGCGATCGGAATGATCAGCGCCCATTCGCGCCAGTGCAGGCTCTTGCCGTCATTGTAGGCCGCGCCCGAACGGATGCCGAAGCAGCAGCCCGTGATGAAGCCCATGAAGCCGCCCTGGCCGCTGCCCGCCGAAACCGCCGGAGCCACCGCCAACATCACCATCATCACCACCAGCAAACTTGCAATCAATTTCATGTGATTTCTCCTGAAAGGTTCGGGTTAGTAATAGGTCGCGCCGTATTGGGTCGCCAAATCCGCGCTCGTGGATCCCTGGGCCGCATCGATGCCGTTCCAGATCGAGAACACAAACCCCACGTACGGAATGATCGTACACCACTCGCGGAAGTGCAGATCCTTCCCGTCGTTGTAGGCCGCGCCGGCACGAACGCCGAAACAGCAGCCTGCGATGAACCCCATGAATCCGCCGCGGCCGGACGCCGCGGAAGCCGCCGGAGCCACCGACATCAGCACCATCGTCGCCACGACCAGACTCGCTATCCCTTTCTTCATGCATTCTCCTTTAGAGGTGGTTATTCCATCTATTTGCGTCCAATTATTTCATGCCGGCAAACCCCTGTCAACCGGCATCGCCCGCCTTTCATCCGATTGCCTCCCCCGAACAAGGAGTCAAAAAAGGAGTCAGTTTCATAAAATCATTTATTCGGGCCGACCGCCTGGATCCCGAACAGCGCCAGGCCCTCGCGGGCTATCTCCAGGCCCATCCGGCGATCGCCGCCCTCTATCAGTTCAAGCAGGAACTGTGGGAGCTCTTGCGGTCCAGCGGGCTCACCCCGTCCGCCTGCCGCGTGCGCATCCGCGAGCTCCTCGAGCGCATCTGGCAACTCAAAAACTCGCCGTTCGTTTCGCTGGCGACGCTGGGCCAGACTCTGGAAGACTGGCAGGAAGCGATCGCCCGCATGTGGCGCTTCCGCCGTAACAACGGCATCACGGAAGGCTTTCACAACAAGATGGAAATGATCCGCCGACGGGCGTTCGGCTTGAAGAACTCTGACAACTACAGGCTCCGGGTGAGGGCATACTGTTGTTGATCAGGAACGGGCCCTGCCCGCGCTTTTAGTGGAGAGCCAAATGGTGGTCCGTCTTTGAGCAAGTTCGAGCGTTGCTGGTACCGGAATCCACATAAG
>CAYODC010000397.1:0-2093 GCA_964402575.1 uncultured Verrucomicrobiota bacterium | reverse complement strand
GACCTCTTCCTTGAACCCTCCCCTCCAGCCTGACCCCCGTTTTTCCACACTGTGGAAAACTTTTTTCCACACTGTGGAAAAATCCGCGGCGCACGGAGGCCCCCCGCCATGAACGCCCCGACCCTCTCCGACCGTCTGGATGCCTACACCCTGTTCCTAGTCGACATGGATGACACCCTGTTCGAGGAACGCGACTACGCCCGCAGCGGATTCCGCGCCGTCGCCGACCATCTCGGCCGCCGCGGCTTCGACGCCGAGGAAACCGACCGCTTCCTCCAAAACCATTTCCGCCTCCACGGGCGCGTGCGCATTTTCGACCACCTCCTGCTGCACCTCACCGGCGCCATCTCGCCCGCCCAGATCCAGGAACTCGTCGCCGTCTACCGCGAGCACGACCCGCACATCGCCTTCTACCCCGGCGCCCGCCAGGCCCTTTCCGATTTGCGCCGCCGCGGCAAGGTCATCCTCGTCACCGACGGTCTCGCCGCCATGCAGCAGCGCAAGTTCGCCGCCCTCGGCCTCGACCGCCTCGTCGACCGCGCCATCTTCTGCGAAGCCGCCGGCCATCCCAAACCCGACCCCGCCTCGCTCGCCGGCCTCGTCGAGCCCGGCGACCCCTCCGCCCTCCTCATCGGCGACCGCCCCGACCACGACCTCGCCCTCGCCGCCGCCCTCCGCATCGACTCCATTCGCGTCCGCACCGGCCGCTTCCGCGACCGCCCCAACGACCCCTGGCACCCCGTCGCCGACCTCCCCGAATTCGCCAAACTCCTCGAAGACATCCCCAGTCCCACCCTTGACAATCCATCATAAGCGGCTTACGTTATATTCATGAGTTCGCCTCCTCCAGATGTCCGGCGCTACATGGCGGAAATCGGCCGCCGCGGAGGCCGGATCAGCCGCCGCACCCTCTCTCCCGAACAGTCCCGCCACATGCTGCGCATCCGCGAGGCCCGGCGCGCGTTCCGCAAGTATCACGCCCAGTGCTTCTGGTTCCTCCGCCCCGACATGACCATTACCCCCTCCGACATCCCGGAAATCGTTCGCGGCTTGCGGCAAAACGGAGGACGCGAAGGATTCCTGCTCGCGGCCAAGCTATGCCCCTAACCGAAATCCAAGCCACCGTCCTGCGGCAGATTGCCCGCAACCGCCACCCCGGCAGCTATCTGGCCGGCGCCACCGTGCTTCTCCGCCACCCAGCCTCCCCCCGCACGTCCCAGGATGTGGATCTGTTCCACGACCTCCAGGAAAGCGTCGCCCAGAGCGCCCAAGCCGATGCGCACACCCTGCTCGAGGGCGGATACGGGTTCGAATGGATCCTGCGCACCCCTTCGTTTCATCGCGGCGTGGTCACGGTCGGCGGCCAGCGCCTGAAAATCGAATGGGCCCAGGACAGCGCCTTCCGCTTCTTTCCCATCCAGGAAGACTCCCTGTGCGGCTACCGGCTCCACGATGTCGACGTGGCCATCAACAAGGTCCTCGCGCTGGCCGGACGCAGCGAAGTGCGCGATTACGTGGATGTCCTCCATCTGCACGCCACGCTTCTTTCGCTGGGCGCCATGGCCTGGGCCGCCTGCGGCAAGGATCCCGGCTACACCCCCGCTTTCCTACTGGATCAGTGCGGACGCCATACCGCTTGTTCCGCCGCCGACTTGCTCCGGCTCGACCTCCGCCGCCCCCTCGATCCCGTCGAACTGAAATCCCAATGGCTGCAAGCCGCCGACCAGGCCCGGCAACTGGCGGAGCGCCTGCCGCCCGAGGAACTCGGCTGCCTCTATCTCGACGCCCGCGGCCAACCCGTCACGCCCGATCCGGACGCGGCGGCATTCCCCGCCCTCGTACGTCACTGCGGCTCGGTTGGCGGCGCCTGGCCCACCTTCTCCCCGCTACAGGATTCCCCATGACCCTCCCCCTCAAGCGCAAGCACTTCTACTTCCTCGAACGGCTCTACACCCTCCTCGCCGTCCAGACCCTCCCCGCGTTCGCCCGCCTCCGCGTCACCCCCAACCAAGTCACCAGCGCCAACCTCCTCAACGGGCTGGTCATCTTCGGCCTGATCGCCACTGGCCATTTCCTGGCCGCCGCCATTCTGG
>CAYODC010000396.1:0-2095 GCA_964402575.1 uncultured Verrucomicrobiota bacterium | reverse complement strand
CTCCACCCCGGAGGCTCCGGCGGCTCCGGCGGCCTCTCCCGCCCCCGCGACCGATTCCCCCTCGCCCCTCTGATCCTTCCGGAGAACCGCCATGGCCAAAACCCTCACCAGCGAACGCAACCTCCTCCAACGCCGCGAAGCCATCCAGCGCGAACTCCTCCTCCTGAAACGCATGCGCCTCGTCGAATGGGGCGCCGCCGCCTTCTTCCTCCTCGCCGGCCTTGTCTGGAAATTCGGCCTCGACAAAGGCCCCTTCCTCCTCGTCATCGGCGGCGCTCTCGCCTTCCTCGCCCTCGGCCACGAAGCCCGCCGCAAGGAGCAATTGCAGGACCAGGCCGACACCGAAAGCATGCGCTCCGCCAAGGAGGCCGTCGCCCGCCTCCTCGATGAAAAACTCGCCAACGACCACTACGTCCTCAACGACCTCCGCCTCAAGGTCGGCCGCGAAAAATGCTGGATCGACCACCTCGTCGTCGCCCCCTCCGGCATGTTCGTCCTCAACACCCTCAACTGGGAGGGCAAGATCATCGGCGATACCTCCCGGCAGGCCTATACCTGGACCATCCGCTCCCCCGACGGCAAATCCCGCCCCGCCCGCAACCCCGTCGGCCGCGCCCTCCGCGAACGCCGCATCCTCTGCAACTGGCTCAAGGGCACCTCCCTCATCTGGGAACGCGTCTTCCCCGTCGTCGTCCTCGCCCACCCCAACGCCGACATCCAGGTCACCAACGCCGAACGGCGCGTCCTTGCCCCCGAACAGGTCATCACCTACATCAACGACTTCTGCTTCGACAAACCCGTCCTCTCCAACGCCGAAGTCGAAAAACTCGCCAACGGCCTCAACGTTCACTCGGACGAAGCCTGATCCCCCCATCCGTGGCCAAAATCCTCCGTAGCGAAACCAGCCTCCTCCGGCGTCAACGGGCCATCGACCGGGAATTGGCGTTCCAAAACACCACCCGCGTCGCCGCCTGGGGCATCGCCCTCGCCCTCGCCCTCTGGGGCGGCATCCATTCCCTCCGCACCCGCCGCCCCGGCGGCGCCATCGTCGGCGCCTTCGTCCTCGTCCTCGCCGCCGGCTACGAACTCCGCCTCCGCGAAATCGCCGCCGAAAGCCGCAATATCGAGGGCGGCCGCCGCGGCGAACAAAAAATGGCCGACCTCCTCGCCGAACAACTCGCCGACGACCATGTCATCCTCAACGACCTCGACCTGCGCATTGCCCACGAACGCGCCCAGATCGACCACCTCGTCCTCGCCCCCTCCGGCCTCTACGTCATCGAATCCAAGTTCTGGGCCGGCACCCTCTCCGGCGACGTCCACGATGCCCAATGGACTCAAACCAAGTCCAACGGCTCCGCCCGGCGCGTCAAAAGCCCCGTCCAGCAATGCGAACGCCAGCGCCGCATGTTCGTCGCCGGCCTCGCCTCCAAGGTCCCCGAGGATCGCATCCACGCCCTCGCCGTCTTCACCCATCCCGCCGTCCATCTCCAGGTTTCCGGCGGCCAGAACCGCGTCTTCCTCATCCGTGACGCCATCCGCTTCATCAATGACCGCTGCTTCGATCCCCCCGTCCTCTCCCCCGCCGAAGTGCTCGAACTCGCCGAACGCATCCGCCGCGGACAAGCCTGACCCGCCCGTCGCCCATGCTCTGCGACTTCCATCTCCACTCCTGCCTCTCCCCCTGCGCCTCCCTCGACATGTCGCCCTCCGCCATCGCCCACGCCGCGCGCGCCGCCGGCCTCGACGCCATCGCCCTCACCGACCACAACAGCGCCCTCAACGCCCCCGCCTTCGCCGCCGCCTGCCGCCGCGAAAACCTCCATGCCCTCTTCGGACTCGAAGTCTGCACCCTCGAGGAAATCCATTGCCTCGCCCTCTTTGAATCCCCCGAGGCCGCCCTCGGCTTCGGCGCCCATCTCTACGACCACCTTCCCGACTTCCGCAACATCCCCGCCCAGTTCGGCGACCAGGCCGTCGTCGACGAACACGACAACGTCCTCGAACTCGTCGAACGCTACCTCGGCAACGCCACCGACATCCTCTTCAGCCACCTGCCCGGCCTCGTCGCCGCCCACGGCGGCCTCTTCCTCCC
>CAYODC010000395.1:0-2101 GCA_964402575.1 uncultured Verrucomicrobiota bacterium | reverse complement strand
AAACCATGAACCAACAACTGAGCAAAGTGACAACCTTAAATCAGGACTCGACAAATTGGGGCAGAAAGGGAAAAGACGGTGAGCCCAAAGGTGGCGCCCCATTCGGAACCCCCCGTCGCGCTTCTTCTGCTGCCCCTCATTCATCCATCTGTGAACGGTGGGATGACAGGCGCTCCAGGTCAGTGAAACGAGGATGCGCCCGATGTCGCGCGGGACTCCCATTTGTCTTGACTTGGATGTCCGGGTTCTCGACAATACAAATACTGTGCGCGAGCGATGCGTGGCGGGCAGGCCATGTTCCTCCGCAGGGGCGTAGGCCCGGGAGGTGCAAGATGACGAAGAGGGTCTGGAACATCCTATATCAGCTCGGGCTGTTGACGGTGGGGAGCGTGCTGTGCGCCTTGGCGGTCCGGGGCTTCGTGATGCCGCATGGATTCGTCTCCCGGGGCTTGACCGGGTTCGCCCTGGTCATCTGCTATCTCTGGCCGGACCTGTCGGTGGGGCCGGTGTATCTGGCGCTGAACATTCCGGTGTTCGTGCTGGGTGGCTATTTCGTGGGGCGGCGGTTCGTGCTGTATTCGCTGGCGGGGCTGCTGATCTACTCGGTGGCGCTGGGGGTGATCGACGTGGACCTGGGGATCGAGGATCCCATGCTGAGCGCGGTGATTGCGGGGGCCTTGTCGGGCATCGGGGTGGCGATCATCCTGCGTTCCTACGGGTCGAGCGGGGGGTCGGAGATCCTGTCGGTGATCTTGAACAAGTGGTGTGGCGTCACGGTGGGGACGGGGGCGATGGCGGTCAACGCGTCGGTGCTGGTCCTGTCGTTGGTGCTGTTTCCGCTTGAGAAGGTGCTGTACACGCTGGTGTTTGTGTTCGTGAGCACCCAGTTCATCGACCAGGTGTTCCACGGGCTGGCCCGGCGCCGGACCGCCTGGATCATGTCCGAGCATTGGCAGGCGGTGGCGGAGGCGCTGACCCGGAAGCACCAGTTCGGGGTGACGCTGCTCAGCGGCCACGGGGGGTTCGGGGGGACGGAGCGGAAGCTGTTGTATTCGGTGATTCCGCGTCAGGAGGTGTCGGCGCTGAAGCGGGCGGTCAATGAGATCGACGGCAACGCGTTCATTGCGGTGATGGACGCGGACGATGTCACGGGCATGGAAATCGGCAACCAGCCGCACTGGTGAGCGGGAGCGGATGTGGAGAAGGAAGATTCCGGCGGGGCGGCGCGAGGCGCAGCGGGTTGCGCGGCGGCGGCCGGTCGGCAACCGAAGGGAGAGGAATCCATGAAAAAGCAAGCGATCCGTCCAGCCGTCGAGTCCAGCCGCAAGGTTCAGCCGCGTGCGCAGCCGGAGGTGGGGAGCCACACGCCGCGGATGCTGCTGGTGGATGATTCGCGGCCGATGCGGCGGCTCTTGATCCGGATGCTGAAGAAGTCGTCGCCGGACATTGTGGTGGGGGTGGCCGGTTCGGTGTCCGAAGCGGTGCGCACGTTCGATGTGCTGAGGCCCAAGACCATCCTGTTGAACCTGGAACTTCCGGATGGCAGCGGGCTGGAGGTCTTGCGCCACGCCATGGCGATGGATCCCTACTGCATGGTGGTGGTTCTGGCGGCCCGGGCGGACGCGAAGATTCGGCTGGAATGTTTCGAGGAGGGGGCGGACTTCGTATTCGACAAGTCGGTGGGGTTCGAGCGTGCGGTGAAGACCGCCCAGCAGGCATCGCAAAGGCAGATGTCGCGGGCTCCGCGGCGGCCGGTACCGCGGCAGTGCATTTGCGAGGAGTTTGTGCTGTCGAACCGGTCCGGGCTGCACGTGCTGCCGGCCGCCCGGCTGGTGAAACTGGCCGGCGGATACCGCGCAACCATCGAGATTGTCCATGGGGACCGCAAGGCCAATGCGAAGGACCTGATGGGAGTGATGGCCTTGGGCGCGGAGTGCGGGGCCAGCCTGACCGTGACCGCCGCGGGCAGCGATGCCGCGCAGGCGCTGGCGGGGATCCGGAGCCTGGTGGCGAAGAACTTCCATGAATAAGAGCCGGTCCGGAGCGCCGAGTCGGGCGGGAGGGGGGGGCGCCAGGCATAGGCCGGAGCCGGGCAGGATTT
>CAYODC010000394.1:0-2110 GCA_964402575.1 uncultured Verrucomicrobiota bacterium | reverse complement strand
CGCCTGTTCACCGCCGAAGAAGCCCTGAAGCACCAGCTCATCGACGGCATCGGCTACTGGGACGACGCCCTGGACGCCACCGCCGGCCTCCTCGGGGTCGAAGACCTCTACGTCGTCACCTACGAGACGGAAAAAACCTTCTTCGACGTCCTCATGGGCGCGCGCTCCCCCCTCCCCGGCCTGCACTCGCTGCTCTCCGAAGCCGCCACACCCCGCCGCCTCTACCTCTGGCGCCCCTGACAACGAAAACGGACGGACCCGCCCTCCCGGGCCGGCCCGTCCGCGCCACCGCTTCCGCGGCGACTACTTCTGCTCCGCCCGGACTCCGGCCACGAACTCGCCCATGCGCTTCATGCCTTCCCGGATGTTGTCCATGCTCGTCGCGTAGGCGCAGCGCAGGAACCCCGCCCCGGATTTCCCGAACGCATCGCCCGGCACCACCGCGACGCCCTTCTCCTCCAAAAAGCGCATCGCGAAATCCTCGGCCGAAATGCCCAGGTCTCCGATGTACGGGAACGCGTAGAACGCCCCCGCCGGCGTGTGGCACGGAACGCCCATCTCGGCGAAGGCCGCAATGAGGTAGTTCCGCCGACGGTTGTACTCCGCCACCATCCCCGCCACCGCCGCGTCGCCCCGCTCCAGCGCCTCCGCCGCCGCCTTCTGCCCCGTCGTCGGCGCGCTCATGATTGCGTACTGGTGCAGCTTCATCATGTTCTCGGAGATCTCCGCCGGCGCGCACGCGTACCCGATCCGGAACCCCGTCATCGCCCACGCCTTCGACATTCCGTGCAGGAAGATCGTCCGCTCCTTCATCCCCGGAATCGACGCGAAGCTCACGTGCTTCGAGTCGTACGTCAGCTCCGCGTAGATCTCGTCCGTCAGCAGCAGCAGGTCGTGCTTCACGCAGAAATCCGAAATGTCCTCCACGTCCTTTTGCCCCAGCACCGCCCCCGTCGGATTGCACGGGAAATTCAGCATCAGCACCCGCGTCTTCGGCGTCACCGCCTTCTCCAGCATGTCCCGCGTCAGCCGGAAATCGTCCTCCCGCCGCGTCTCCACGCACACCGGCACCCCCCCCGCCAGGATGATGCTCGGCCGGTAGCTCACGAAGCACGGCTCGTGGTACAGCACCTCGTCGCCCGGATTCACCACCGTCCGCAGCGCCACGTCGATGGCCTCGCTCACCCCCACCGTCACCAGCGTCTCCTTCTCCCAGTCGTACTCCGCCCCGAACTGCCGCGCCACGTAGCGGCAAATCGACTTCCGCAGCTCCGGATCGCCCCGGTTCGACGTGTAGTGCGTCGCCCCCCGCTCCAGCGAATACACCGCCGCCTCCCGCACCGTCCACGGCGTGTCGAAGTCCGGCTCCCCCACCCCGAACGAAATCACGTCCTTGCGCTGCGCCACAATGTCGAAAAACTTCCGGATGCCCGAAAACGGCAGCCCCTTCACATGGTCCGCCACTCTGCTCTTGCCACTCATGGTTTCGATTCCTTGCTCTTGCGTCCCTACGGACTCACCTGGAGCCGCTCGTCTTCCCGGTCTCCATCCATCAGCACCCCGTCCTGCTTGTACGTCTTCAGCATGAAATGCGTCCCCGTCGACAGCACCCCGTCCAGCGTCGCCAGCCGCTCGCTCACGAACGACGCCACTTCCCGCAGCGTCCCCCCCTCCACGAACAGCAGCAGGTCGTACTTGCCCGACATCAGGTACATGTTCACTACTTCCGGAAACCCGCTGATCCGCCGCGCAATCCGGTCAAACCCGCCCTCCCGCTCCGGCTGCACCTTCACCTCGATCACCGCCGTCACCCGCTCCCCCGGCAGCCGGTCCTCGTTCACCAGCGTCCGGTACCCCCGGATGATCCCCTCCTGCTCGTACGCCTCGATCCGCGCCGCCACCTCCGCCGGCGTCAGCCGCGTCATCTTCGCCATGTCCTCGACGCTCGTCCGCGCGTTCTTCCTTAAAATGTCCAATAGTTCGTTCATGTCGCTCTCCGGCTCGATTTCCTGTTGCGCGCCGCATCCTAGCAGCCGCGCCGGACCCAATGCCAACCAAATTCGGATGGACCCTGCGGAATGGGCGCATCCCCGTTTCTCTGATCTGGAGC
>CAYODC010000393.1:0-2118 GCA_964402575.1 uncultured Verrucomicrobiota bacterium | reverse complement strand
ACCGGAACGTGTTGTAGTGCAGGCCGGACTCTTCGTCCTCGTATTGGCCCGAGAATCGCAGCCGGTTCGTCGTCGCCGCCATGGTTTCCGCCTCGACACGCCCAAAGGCGTCCGCCCGCGCACTCCACGCCACGGCCCCGTCGGCCGTCACCAGCTTGGCCACCATCCCGTGGGAATTGCGCAGCGCATAATACCGCTCTGCCCCCTCCTGCACGTACAACGGCGCCCGCATCCAGGGCTGGTCCGGCCGGTGTATGTACGTCCGCAGCACCTGCCCGGCGCCGTCGAACTCCGCCGCCAACCCCTCGTCCGCGTAAAGGTAATAGTTCGTTTCGCCGGCGGTCGCCTTGGAAATCCGACGGCCCAGCGGGTCGTAGGCATACCGGGCGACCCACTGTCCGTTCGACCGGATTTCCGCGAGCTTTCCGGCCACGTCGTATGCATACGCCCAGACGCACCCGTTCGCAACCCGTTGCGTCACGGCCCCCTCCGTGTTGCACGCATAAGTCGCACCCGGCCGGCTCTGCAGCCGGTTCACCGCGTCATAGGTCCACTCCCCGCCCGCGCCCGCGCTCACCCGGTTCCCGTTGCCGTCGTAGGCGAACTCGTTCGTCTCCGCCGCCCCCCGCGCCAGCGTCAATTGCCCCTTCGCGTCGTACGCGTACGCGCGGGCTTCCCCATCCACCACCTCGTTTGTCGCCTGCCCCGCCGCGTTGTAGTCGTACGTGGCCGTCAGCAGCGCCTGCCCCACCGGGTCCCACACCTCGTTGCTCCTCACCAGCGCGAAGGCGTCCAACGTCACCCGCTGCACCGTCCCGCCCGGCAGCGTCACCTGCTGCCACCGCCCCGCCGGGTCCTCTTCGTACCGGATCACCCCGGCGTCCGGAATCGTCACGCTCTCCAGCCGCCCCTGCCCGTCGTAGGCGAACGCATGCGCCACCCCGCGCACGTCCGTGTGCGACACCTTCCGCTCCCGCGCGTCGAACGCTTGCGACCGCGTCGCGCTGAACCCCCCGAAATGCGTCGTCACCGTCTCCACCCGCGCCGCGTCGTCATAGGCGATCTCCACCCGGTAGGCTTCGTTGCTGAATCCGTACCCCGTGAGCCTGCCGATGGCGTCATGCGAGAACCAGGCCGTCTTTTCCGCCTGCCCCGCCAACCGGTATTCCACCGCCGCCACCCGGCCCAGCGCCCCGTAGGTCGTCCGCACCGTGCGCCCCCCGGGCAGCACCTGCTCGACCGGTCGCCGGAACACGTCGCTCCGCCGCGTGGCCACCGTCGCGTCCGGATACACCACGCCCACCGTCAGGTTCGTGTAGCCGGTCGTGAACCGGTTGGTGAACCCGCGCCCGTCCCGCCAGGCGTCCAGCGTCACCGGCGTCCCGTACTCGTAGCGGTTGGTGAAGCCCAGCGCGTCGATCTCCTCCGCCACGTTGCCGAACCGGTCGTGCTCGAAGCGCCGCCGCCGCCCGGCCGCGTCGATCTCCTCCGCCACCTCCCCCGCGTCCGTGTACGCCCACCGGTTCGTCAACGTCCGCCCCTCCCCCGCCGCCGTCATCTCCACCATCTGCCCCCGCGCGTCGTACCGGTACCGCATCTTCAGATGCGGTGTGTCGAAGGCCGTCATCCGTCCCGTCGCCTCGTCGAACCCAAACGCGTACGCCCGCCCGTCGGGCAGCGTCATCCGCGCGATGCGCCCTTCGCCGTCCCGCTCCACCGTCGGCGCTGCCCCGACGATGCTCCGCTTCCCGCTCGCGTCGTATTGGTATTCCGTCGCCGTCCCGTCGGCGTGCACGTCCTTCACGACGCGCCCCAAGGCGTCGTGCTCCCTCCGCGCCACCTGCCCCAGGCTGTTGCTCACGGCCGTCAACAAACCGTTGGTCGAGTACGCGCTCCAGGTTTCGACGCCGCGCGGATCGCGCATCCACACCCGCCGCCCGGCGGCATCGTAGCGGTTGCTCGTCATGCCGCCCTGCGGGTCGCGGATCGTCAGCGGCCGCCCCGCCGCGTCATACGTGTACCGCCATTCCCCCCCGTCCGCCAGCCGCGCCGCCACCAGATCGCCCGCCGCGTCGTACGTGTTGCTCTGCGCGTTGCCCCACGGATCCGTCTGCGTCA
>CAYODC010000392.1:0-2143 GCA_964402575.1 uncultured Verrucomicrobiota bacterium | reverse complement strand
GAACGGCGTGTTCACCGCCGGCTCCAGCCGCGGAAACGACAGCGTGTGCGGCCCGATCCCGCAAAACCGCTCCATTTCGATCGCGTGCGCCTGCTGCCCCAGCAGCTCGAAGCGCCAGTCGCTCAGCCCGTAGAGCACCCCGATGCCGTTGTCGTCGATCCCCGCCTCCTGCGCCCGGTGCATCGCCGTCAGCCGCCAGCGGAAATCCCCCTTGATCGTCCCCGCCGGATGCATCTGCGCGTAGGCCCGCCGGTCGTAGGTCTCCTGGAACACCTGGAACGTCCCCAGCCCGCATTCGTGCAGCACCTTCAGCTCGTCGATCTTCATCGGCGCCGCGTTCACGTTCACCCGCCGGATCTGCCCGCTCCCCTTGCGCGCCGGCACCTTCACCCCGTACACCGTGCGGATGCTCTCCGCGATGTACTCCACCCCCGACTCCGGATGCTCCCCGTACACCACCACCAGCCGCTTGTGCCCCAGTTTCCCCGCCAGCGCCTCCGTCTCCGCCCGCACCTCGTCCATAGTCAGCACCCGCCGCGTCACCGCGTCGTTCGATCCCCGCAGCCCGCAATACACGCAGTTGTTCACGCACTTGCTGCTCAGGTACAGCGGCGCAAACGTCACGATCCGGTTGTCGTACACCTTCCGCTTGATCGCCCCCGCCGCCGCCCGCATCTCTTCCCAGAGTTCCGGATCCTTCACCCGCATCAGCGTCGCCAGCTCCTCCTGCGTCAGCGTCTCCACCGCCTGCGCCTTGGCCACGATCTCCCGCACCCGCCCCGCCTCCGGCTCGCCCGCCTCCCCCAGCAGGCGCCCGATCTGAGCGTCGTCCACGAAATCCATCCCCTCCGCCCCCAGATACTTGTCGATCTCCGCCGGCGCGATGCGCTCCCGGACCCACCGCTGCCTCTCCAACCCGTTCATCGTTCCATCCATTTCATTTTTTCACCCGTCCGGCGCCGGCATGCGCACGCATCCGCCATCGCAAACGGGTAAAACGCTTTTTACTCGCGTTCCTTCCATTCATACGCCACCCCGCCCCTCCGCGCAACTGCGCTCTTCGCTTCCGATGCCGCGCCGGCCCGCTTTCTTTCCTTGCGATTCCCCTCTCCGAGGCCTATCGTTTATCTTCCAAAATCATACAAGGAATCCTTCCATGAGCTCTTCCGCCCCCGCCCCCGAAAGCCGCATGCGCGTTCTCGCGCTGATCCTCCTGCCCCTCCTCGGCATCGCCCTCGTCGTGGCCGCCATCGTCGTCACCCGCGCCAGCAAGGGCAAGGCCCACATCACCACCGTCGTCTCCGAAGCCCAGCCCGGCGGCCCCGCCATCAACACCGGCGAAGTCATCGACGCCACCCTCCCCGGCGCCGCCCTCGAACCCCGCCTCGGCTACCGCTACAAGGTCTTCGTCGAGGACGAAAGCGACGACCGCTCCTCCGGCATCGCCAAGCTCGGCGGACGCGCCACCTTCATCTCCGGCGCCCGCCGCGGCCAAACCGCCCTCGTCGATGTCACCCGCGTGCGCGACCGCGTCGTCGATGCCACCCTCGTGCGCGTCCTCTCCCAGGTCGACCTGCCCCCGAAAGCCCCCCGCCTGCCCTTCTCCCCCCGCCCCGGCGACCCCGCCGCCCACGTCGTCCCCGGCGCCGAAATGGATGTGATCATCACCGAAGCCTCCTCCAAGAACCCCGACACCGAAGGCGTCGCCAAGATCGGCGGCCTCGTCGTCTTCGTCAACGGCGTCCCCACCCTCGGCGAACGCGTCAATGTCCGCATCACCGACCGCCGCGAACGCCTGGCCTTCGCCGAACCCACCGGCAAGCCCGCCGGCACCGATCCCCTCCCCACCTACACCGCCCCCGCCCGCGCGCCCCGCGCCCCGCGCCCCTTCGTCCCCCGCCCCGGCGACTCCGCCGCCCACGTCGTCCCCGGCGCCGAAATGGATGTCCTCATCGCCGAAGCCTCCGAAAAGAATCCCGGACTCGAGGGCATCGCCAAGATCGGCGGCCTCGTCGTCGCCGTCCAGGGGGCCACCACCGTCGGCGAACGCGTCAACATCCGCATCACCGACCGCCGCGAAACCATCGCCTTCGCCGAAACCACCGGCAAGCCCGCCGGCACCGATCCCCTCCCCACCTACGCC
>CAYODC010000391.1:0-2145 GCA_964402575.1 uncultured Verrucomicrobiota bacterium | reverse complement strand
GCTGAAGGCCGACGACAAGGCGGGGGGGAAGTACGTCAACACGCCGGAGACGGTGGTGTTCCGCAAGAGCCGCATCCTGTTCGGGCTGGACAAGGCCAAGCGCGAGATTTTGGATGCGCGGACGGTGCTGCTGTGCGAGGGGCAGATTGATTGCATCCGCTGCCATCTGGCGGGATTCCGGAACACGGTGGCCTCGCAGGGGACGGCGTTCACCGAGGAGCATGCGCGGCTGCTGAAGCGGTATGCGGACAAGGTGGTGATCGTGCTGGATGCCGACACGGCCGGCCAGAAGGCCGCGCTGCGCACCGCAGAGCTGTTGTTGGGGGAGGGCATGGCGGTATCGCTGGCGGCATTGCCGCCAGGGGAGGATCCGGATTCGCTGATTTTGAAGGGCGGGGCGGAGGCCATGACGGCGGTTGTTCAGGAGGCATGCACGCCGATGGGATTTTTGCTGGGGCGGCTGCGTGCAAAGGAAGACCTGCGCACGCAGGAGGGAATGCTGCGGGCCACGCGGGCGGTGCTGGAGCTGGCTTCGCACGCGCAGGGTTCGGTGCAGGCCGAACAGATGCTGCGCGAGGCGTCGGCGGGGCTGAACGTCGGGATCGATGCGCTCCAAAGGGATCTGCGCCAAGCGCAGCGGCAGGCTTTCCGGTTCGGGCCGCCGGCGGAAACGGGCGCGACGGAGCCAGTGCCGGTGCAAGCGGAACGGCCGCTGGACGAAGTGGAGCTGGCGATGCTGCTGGGGGCGAGCGGAAGTCCGGAATTGGCGGGATTGGTGCGGCAATGGCTGCCCTATCCGCTGATCACCGATCCGGTTTGCCGGGCGGTGATCCATGTGCTGGCCGAGGAAGAGGCGGACATGATGGCGGCGCTGGACGAGGAGAGCGAGGAATGCAAGGCTTTCGCGGCACAGATCGTCAACGCGCCGCAAAAGGTGGTGGGGTCGGAGCAGGACCTGGGCTGCGAAAAGGCGGCGCAGGATTTTATCCTGAGCATATGGCGGCGGCATCTCGACCGGGAAAAGGGGGCATTGGAAGTCCAGAAACAGCAGATGGAAGGCGAAGAGCGGCGGCGCGTTCTCCAGGATTATGTGCAACTGGTTCTCGACCAGAAAAAGCTGGTTCACTGGGAGAGCGCTTGCCCGATCATGGAAATCTATCTGCACCGGTTGGCGCAGGGATAGCGCCGAAGAGCAGGGGCAGGAAGCCGGGGGTTACCGCCATTCGTGCTTGGGGTATTTGCGGGAAAGCTCTTTTTTGATGCGGGGGTAGTGGTCGCGCCAGAAGCCGGGGAGGTCCTTGGTGATTTGCACGGGGCGATGGCTGGGGGCGAGGATGTGAATGACCAGGGGGAGGCGGCCGGCGGCGAGGACGGGGAGGGATTCGACGCCGAACAATTCCTGGATGCGGGCGGAGACGAAGGGCTCCGCGGCGTCGGCGTACTGCACCTTGACGGCGCGTCCGTTGGAGAGCGTGACGCGTTCGGGCATGTGCTTTTCCACCATGGCCAGTTGGGCGGGGGAGAGCAGCGATTTGACGGTGGGCAGGACGGGGCGGTCCTTGATGTCCTTGCCGGAAACGGAGCCGAGACAGAGCTGCTGGACGAGTAGTTCGCGGGCGGTGTCGTCGTAGGAGGGAATCTGCCAGTCGGGGCAGGCCTTGGATAGGCAATTCACGCGGGCGATCCACTGGTCGACGGAACGGTCCCACTGCTTGAGGGTGCATTCGCCGGAGAGGACGGCCTTGGCGAGGAGGCGGGCGGCTTCCTCGGCGGGGGGGGGATCGAGAGGGCGCGAATCGAGGGGGAGATCGCGGAAGACGATTTCGCGGCGGGCGAGGGCGCGCTTGGCGGAAGAATCCCAGTCGACGGCGATGCGTTCGGAGAAGTCGTCGGGGAAGAGTTCGCGGAGCCAATCCTCGCGGATGGCGGTGGCCTGGGTGAGGAGGACGTTGATTTCGCCGTCGCCGCGGCCGATCTCGTGGATTGCATTGGCGACGAGGAGGGGGGTGTCGTCGGCGACGGATTCGCGGGCGAGTTCGCCGCGGCGGCGGTGGACGAGGTCGCAGCGGAGGGTGCCGCGGTCGAGGCGGCGGGCGACCTGGTCGGAGAAGCCGGCGAGGACGCATTTGGCGATTTCGGCGTCTT
>CAYODC010000390.1:0-2162 GCA_964402575.1 uncultured Verrucomicrobiota bacterium | reverse complement strand
CGTCTCCTGTCCGCTTTTGAACCGTCTCTGTTCACTTTTGAACCGGCCGCGACACAACTTTTCAGCCCCCATCCCCTTCAATCCCCCGCCCACGGCTCCCAATCCCTCTCCATTGTTTTATAAAACAATGGATTCTTGACGGGAGGGTTTCATGCGCCGTGAAGTATCCCCATTCTCATCCCATCCAATGAGCTGCGTTTTCTGAATGTCAATTCATGCCTGCTTCCGCAACGCCCGAATCCACCGTCTCACGTCGGGCAAGACGGTTCCGCCTGCTCGTGAAAGACAATGGCCTCAAACACCGTGAACCGTGCGCGCGGGTCCTTCCAGGCGTCGCTGCGCAGACCTGCCTTCTGCGAAAGATAGGCCAACGTCGTCGGCAAATCCCACCCCTGCTCGGGCGCCACCTGGGGCAGGAAGACGGCCGACCGGTTCCCCAGTTCCAGCACCATCCCATGCCGGCCGATTTCGATGTCGCGGCAGGAGGCCACCGGTACTGGCGGCGTCAGGGCGCTGATCTCGATGCGCACCCGCGGCAGCTCGGCCGCGGTCAAGGGCGGAAACCGCGGATCGTCGAAGGCCGCCGAGAGCGCATGGTCGAGCACGACCTGCACCAACGGCCGCCGCGGGAAAATCTCCCCGATGCATCCCCGCAGATCTCCCTCCATCGTCAGCGTGACAAACCCGCCCATCACGTTCTTCATCGCCTCGCTGGGGACAATCCCCACCTCTTCCGGCGTTGCGGGGGCCCGGCCTTCCAACGCCCGGGCAATGGTCTTTCGTGCCAATACAAGCAAGGCCTTGCGATCGCCAGCGGTCAACACGGGGAGATTGTCGTTCATTTCGACCCCTCCCGGTAGAATCCGATGGCGGCATAGCTGACCGAATTCTCGTAATCGCCCGTGAGGCGCCCCGACGTGTCGTAGGCCAGCGCCCGGGCCCTGAACCCCCGGGGCAGCATGCGCAGCAGCACCCCGATGGTGTCCTGCCCGCAGATGGTCGCCCCGGTCTCGTCGCAGTAGGCCGCGAATCCCGCGGCATCCCCGGCCAGGATCTTGTCCACCGCCCCCCCGTCCAGTCGGCGCAGGTTCTCGGCGATGTCCCGCCGGAAGGGCACGTAGCCGAAGCTCGGACCGAAGTGGGTGAAATCGGAACTGACCACCAGCGCGGTTTCGGCGTCCATCAGCTCTGTCAATGCTGTTGCCGCCTCGGCGCGGGACTCGTCGTCGAGCTGTCCCAGCGTCACCGGCACCAGCGACCATTCGCGGCCGCCCAGCGCCACTTGCAGCAGCGGCAGCTCCATCTCCACGCTGTTCTCGCCGCGGCGCGTCGCCGGCACGTCGGCAAACCGAGAACGCGCCATCAGTTCACCAATCGCCGCAGTGTCCAGCGGCGTTTCGCCCAACGGGGAACGGTAACGGGTCTCGCGCGCGGGCACGCTGATGGCATTGGGCATCCGGACACGATGGGTAAACCCCAGCACCACCACGCGGCGCACCTGCGGATTCGCCGCCAGCGCCTTCGCGCCCGCCGCGGCGCAGGGGCCCGAATACGCATAGCCCGCATGCGGCATGATGACGGCAAACAGCCCGGGATCTTCCTTCACTTCCGCCTGGCGCAGATACTCTTCCAGTTCCGCCCGCAACCGCCGGGGCTCCGCCTCGTACCACGCGCCCGCCAACGTCGATTCCATGAAGATGGGATTCATGTGCGCCTCCCTTTCCCGGACGGGATTCCTTTTCTTCCCGCAGTATAACACGCCGGCCTAGTCGTTGCGCAAGGCTTCGGCCGGCGGCAGCCGCGCCGCCATCCACGCCGGCCCCAGCGAACACAGCAGCGCCAGCACGCACGCCAGCGCCAGCGGAATCAGGCGCGCTTCCGCCCCAAAATGGAAAGGCAGGGGAAACCGTCCGCCCAGCCACCGCAAGGCCCCTTCCGCCGCCACCAGCCCCGCCAGCGCGGCAGCTAGCGTCAACACCAGGGACTCCGCCACGAACAACCCGGCGATCTCCCGGCGGCGCGCCCCCAGCGCTATCCGCAGGCCGATTTCCGGAATGCGCTCCCGGATGCCGGTCAACAGCATGCCCGCCAGCGTCACCGCCCCCAGCAGCAGGCCCAGCCCCCCCCCCGTGCCGGCCGTCCAGGCGATCGCCCTCTGCCAG
>CAYODC010000389.1:0-2165 GCA_964402575.1 uncultured Verrucomicrobiota bacterium | reverse complement strand
GAAACGGAAGCGGGGCACGACGAGGGCGGCGGCGCGGTCGAAGCAGGCGATGGCCGATCCCATGGCGGCTTCGAGCTGCACGACAGGGGGGGAGTCGGGGCGGGTGGGATCGACCGTCTTGTGGTTGACGATCAGCGGGAGGGCAGGGAGGCCGCTACAGGCCTGCAGGAGGTCGTGGAGGGCCTCGAGGTGGATCCAGAGGTTGTTGGTGTTGAAAAAAGCATAGCGTCGGATGTCCTGGAACTCGCCGGTTTCGTCGGGAGGGCACTGGGCGGATTCGCGCAGGAGGAGGCGTCCGCTGGCCTTGTCGCGCGCAAGGTGGCCGCCCTTGCGGTCGCACTCGGTGCGGGCGGTGACTTCCATGAGGAAGGGGAGGTTCTGGCGGGCCATGCAGCCCAGGATGCCCATGTGGAGGAGGGCGCCGAGGTTGTCCGCGTTGGACACGAACGCATAGCGGAAGCCGGCGGCGAGCAGGCGTTGGAGCAGGCCGGTGGTTTGCAGGGCGTGGTAGATGTCGGCATGGCCGGGCGGGCACCATTCAAGGGCGGGCTGGGCGGGCCACCGGACGGGGGCGCGGGTGGAGGGATCCAGCTTGGGGACGCGGTGCTGGCAGAAGGACAGGGGCAGGCCGGGGCCGTTGGAGAAGGCGGGATGGGCCTTGGCAAGCGCGGCGAGCGAGTCGGCTTCGGTAGAGAAGCTGTTCATCAACAAGAGCGGGAGCGAGGCGCGGCAGCGGTGGCGGAGGAATTCGACCTGGCGGACGATGATGTCGAGGAAGCTCAGTCCGTTCTTGGCGATGATGAGGGATTTGGCCTGTTCGAGGCCCATGCTGGTGCCGAGGCCGCCGTTGAGCTTGATGAGGACGGTGCGGGCGATGGCGGTTTCAGCAACGGGATCGAATTCGTCGAGATCTTCGAGGCGGGGCAGCGTGCCCAGCGGGGCGAGGGAGTCGCCGGGGATGGTGCCGTGGTCGCCCTGTTCCCAGCGGTGGAGATTCCGGAGGAAGGCTTCCACGACGAGAGGCGGGGCGCCATCGTCGGCCATGCGGGAGCGGATCTGGGATTCCACGGACGGGGCGTTCATCGAGGAGGGGCGATCATTCCGGGGGCAGATGGGCTTCGACGGACCGGCGGAATTCGGCGATCTGTTCATCGCGGCGGGCGCTTTGGAGTTGGTGGATGCGGACGACTTCGGCGGCCCATTGGCGCCGGGGGAGGGCCAGCAACCGGTCGACAGGCAGGTAGGTGGATACGCCGGGATGGAGTTCCGTGAGCGAATAGGTTGCGCCGCCGCCGGCGAACCGGAAGGAGACCTTGTCGTCTTCGATGCCGGTGACTTCGGCGTTTTCGCGCAGGGGCTGGCCATCGGGATTGGGCAGGACGGGGAAGACGATTTGCCGGCCCTGGATGCCGCGGCCGGGGCCGACATCGGTGATGACCGGCGCAGCGGGCAGGCTGTTCCGGGCGGATTCGACGACATTGCTCATGTGCTCGCGCAAGAGGGCGGTGCGGGCGCCGGCGTGGTTGTCGAGATAATGGCGGCGGGTGGTTTCCAGTTCGCGGGAAAGGGACTCCATGAAGTCGAGGGCATCCAGCGCGACGTGGGCCAGGTCCTGGTTGGCGGAGCGCTGGGCGTCTTGCACGTTTTGCTGGAGACGAGCGATTTCCTGTTCCTGCCGGTGGGACAGGGATTGGGCCTGGGTATTGAGTTCCAGGAAGGCGGCTTGCTGGTCGGCCTGCTGGTTTTTCAGGTCGCGGGCCTGGCGCCACAATAGGAGGTTGACGCCCAACAGCAACAGGATGGCCAGCAGGGTGGAGGCGGCGATCAGGGACTTGCGGATGCGGTGGGACTTGGGCAGTTCGGGCACCTGCAGGGGGTTGGCGCATGCGGGGCATTTGACAATGAACCCGGCGCCGCGTTCGTCCACTTCGAGATTGTGGCCGCATTCGGGGCAGTCGAAATTGATCATGGCCATGGTTTCCTGCTTTCCTCGGGCTTCAGCACCCTCTGGATGCACTATAGGTGGCGGGTCAAGGCCGGCGCAAGAAAATTGGCATTGCCCAGGGCATGGCGGGGCGCATCCCCGTTTCATTGACTTCGAATCTTCAATTGTCCGGTCCTGAAATAGGTTGTCACTTTGCCATAAGGAGGAGGCGAAGTGAAGG
>CAYODC010000388.1:0-2171 GCA_964402575.1 uncultured Verrucomicrobiota bacterium | reverse complement strand
CGAATCCGCAGACGATGGCGTGGATGATGGACACGTATTCGATGACGGTGGGCTATTCGGTGCCGGGGGTGGTGACGGGCAAGCCGGTGGAGATCGGGGGCAGCCAGGGGCGTGGCGAGGCGACGGGGCGCGGAGTGGCGACGGTCCTGATTGCGGCGGCGGAACGGCTGGGACTGCACCCGTCGCAGAGCACGGTGGCCATCCAGGGATTCGGCAACGTGGGCAGTTCCGCGGCCAAGTTTCTTCATGGGAAGGGATTCAAGATCACGGGCGTGACGGATGTGGGCGGCGGCCTGTTCAATCCGCGCGGGCTGGATATTCCGGCGCTGTTGGCGCATGTGCGGAGCCATCCAAAGAAGCAGTTGGAGGGGTTTGGCGGCGGGGAATACATGGCGGGACACGATGCCGCGAATGCGCGGCTGCTGTCGATGCCGGTGGACATCTTGGCGCCCTGCGCGCTGGAGAACCAGATCACGGCGGAGAACGCGAGTGCAGTGAAGGCCAAGATCATCGTGGAAGGCGCCAACGGACCGACCTCGCCGGAGGCGGACGAGATCCTGGGCCGGGCCGGGGCAATCGTGGTCCCGGACATCCTGGCGAATGCCGGCGGCGTGACAGTATCCTACTTCGAATGGGTCCAGGACTTGCAGGCCAACTTCTGGGACGAGGAAGACGTCAACCGCAGCCTGGACCGCCTGATGATGCGCAGCTACCATGACGTGTCGGATGTCGCCACGCGCGAAAAGTGCGACCTGCGGATGGCGGCGCAGATCTTGGCGATCAGCCGCGTCGCGAAGGCGGCGACGTTGCGCGGCATTTATCCGTAAGGGAAGTCGGAACGCCCCCGGGCCGGGCGGGGATGGACCTTGATTTTCAGGCGGATCGCTGGTATCACGCGGGCTTTCATGTCTACGCGCGAGTACAAGAGAAAGGTCGCCCTGGCGGCGGGGATCGGGCTGGCGGTGGTCGGGGCGGCCTGCGTTCTGGCCTTGCTGGGGTTGCCGCCGCCAGCGGATTGCGTGGCCCACAGCCGGAATCCGTACCGGTTCCGCGACTGGGGGCGCTTTGTCGAGGCCATCCGGGGAGCCGGTGACGCGGCCACGGTGGTGTTGATCTCGGATTCGCAGGGCTACGCCGGGGAGTATTCGGCCCGGTTCAGCTATGCCGCGCGGCTGGAAAACCTGCTGAACGAGCGCCGGACGGGCGGGCATGCGCGCTGGGAAGTGCTGAATCTGTCGATCGACGGCGTCACCACCCTGGAATACATGGCGCTGGCGGCGCGGCTGCGAGAGGCGACCCCGACCTGGCTGATTTCGGTTTCCGGCAGCGCCGACTATCGCGCGGCGAACCTCACGCAGGGATTTTCGTTTCCGCGCAGCGATCTTCCGCAGTTGTTGACGGATTGGACGCTGGCACGGCGGCTGCCGCTGGCGTTCTGGCGCCGGCATGGGAAGGTGGAGGATACGCTGTCCGCCTGGATGGGGCGCCGGATGCCGCTGTTGCGGTTCCGGGATTATCTGTGGTCGTGGCTGGACACGCGTTTTCCGGGGGCGCAGAAGTCGTTTTATGCGCCGCGCACGAACTACCGGTTCTGGCAGTTGCCGGGCAAGGCGCGGACGCGGCCTGTGGCGGATCCGATTCCCGACAAGACGAAGGGGCGGCTGGACCTGACCTATGACGAGCGCTCCACGTTGCTGCTGGATGAGTTCCTGACGGCGCTGGCCCGGATTCCGGCGGAACACCGGTTGGTGGCGGCGGCGCCGTTGAGCACCGATTTCGCCGATTCGTACGAGGGCCCTTGGATCGCGGCCTTCCGGCGCGATCTGGAGCGGATTTGCGCGCGGGAGGGGTTGGGGTTTCGGGACATGACGGACGAGCTGCCCGCGGAGGATTTCATCACCAGCAACCATTTTCACGCCCGCAACCACCAGCGGATGGCGGAAAAGCTGGCGGACTACATCGCGGCGGAGATGGAGAACCAGTAGGCCATGCTGTTTGCGACCTACACATTCGCGGTGTTCCTGGCGGTGGTGTGGCCGCTGCATGCGGTGCTGCCCTTGCGGGGGCGGCAGATTCTGCTGCTGGTGGCCAGCTATCTTTTCTATTGTTGGGAGGCGCCGGTCTATGGGTTGCTGATCCTGGCCTCGACGGTGCTGGACTACCTGGTGGGG
>CAYODC010000387.1:0-2174 GCA_964402575.1 uncultured Verrucomicrobiota bacterium | reverse complement strand
CCCCCCCCGGAAACTGGGTATAGTGGTCCCATGATTGGAGCCTTGATCACCATGAAATCCATATGCCTCGCCCTTCTTCTTGCCGGAAGCCTCGCCGCCCCCGCCCTGGCCGCCGATCCGCCCGCCGCCGCGCCCTCTCCCCTGGAACGCCAGGTCCTGGACCTGTCCCGGCAACTCGAAACCGCCCGGGACCGAATCGATGACCTTCAGCAGCGCCTCGAAGACCTGGAGCAACGCCTCGGCGAGAAACCCTTTCGCGCCGCACCCCCGTTCCACACCATCGAACGCCGCCTCGAAGACATGGAAGACGACATCGAAAACCTGCAACGCCGCTGACCCGAAACCGCCCTCCCCGTGAAATTCCTCGATTACTACGCCGTCCTCGGCGTCCCCCGCGACGCCTCCGCCGACGCCATCAAAAAGGCCTTCCGCAAACTGGCCCGCCAATACCACCCCGACGTCAACAAGGCCTCCGGCGCCGAAGCCAAGTTCAAGGAGGTCAACGAAGCCTACGAGGTGCTCTCCGACCCCGAAAAACGCAAACGCTACGACGCCCTCGGCCCCAACTGGAAATCCGGACAGGACTTCAACCCACCCCCCGGCTACGGCGGATTCCGGGGCGCCAGCAGCGGCCCCGGCGGCATTCCTTTCGATTTCTCCGGCGCCGGCGGCAGCGGCGACTTCAGCGATTTCTTCTCCTCCCTCTTCGGCGACCTCGGCGGCGGCCCCTCCCGCTCCTCCCGCAGCCGCCGCCCCGGCAGCCGCCCGTTTCCCGGGTTCGGCGGCTTCGGCGATGCCCCGGAAGACCGCTTCACCCCCCGCGGACAGGATTTCGAGGCCAATCTGCCCCTCTCCCTCGAGGAATTGTTCAGCCGCACCCCCAAAAGCATCACCCTCCAAGTTCCCCGAACCCGCCCCGACGGTTCCGTTCTCCGCAAGCCCAAATCCTTCCAGGTCCGCATCCCCCTCGGAGCCACCGATGGCACCCGCATCCGCCTCTCCGGCCAGGGCGAGGCCGGCGGAAACCTCTATCTCAACCTCCGCGTCACCCCCCATCCCACCTTCCATCTCAACGGCCACGACCTCGAAATGACCGTCCCCATCGCCCCCTGGGAGGCCGTCCTCGGCGCCAAGGTCCACATCCCCACCCTCGAAGGCACCGCCTCGCTCCATATCCCCCCCGGCACCCAGGGCGGCGCACGCCTCCGCCTCGCCGGACGCGGACTCCCCGACAAGCACGGCGTCCGCGGCGACATCCTCGTCACCCTCCGCATCGCCATTCCCGACAACCCCACCACCCGTGAAAAAGAACTCTTTGAACGCCTGGCCCAGGAATCGCCTTTCCGCCCCCGGCCCTGACCCCGCGTTGACAGTCCCGATCCGCCCATGCTAGGTTTTTGGGCGTGGTAAACCGCATCAACATGTTGACTGCGCCCGGGCGGCTCCCGCGTTTCCTGCTGGCGCTGGCCGCCCTCTGCGGCCTCGCCGCCGCCACCCCTTCTGCCACCGCCGACTCCCGGCCCTCGCGGGTCGAACCCCGTGCCCACGTCGTCCGGATCGACCGCTCCTATATCGCCCCCAAATCCGCCCCCCTCTCCGGCGCCGGCGTCCGCTCCTTCCATTCCCCCGCGGAGTCCAGCTCCGGCATCGAACGCTTCGACATCCATTGGTACGCCACCCCCCCCGGCATCCCCCCCGGCGTCGTGTTGCTGCTCGAAACCGTCCCGCAACAAGGCGCCACCGTCAAAAACCACACGCTCCGGACCGACGCCAGGTCCGAAGGCCACGTCCACTCCGTCATGGAAATCCCGTCACGGGAAATCCGCCTGGCGGGCCGCATCCGCGAATGGCGCCTGCGCCTGGTCTTCCGGGGTGCGCTGCTCGCCCAGGAAACCTCCCCCGGATGGGAAGGATAGGATCCGCCATGGCTGCCAACGGAACCCTCCCCCCCAGCCAAATCCTCGCCGCCACCGCGGACAACTGCACCCTCGTCGCCGTCATCGGCTCCGCCACCTTCAAACTCGCCCCCGCCTTCAAGCAGGCCACCCAGGCCGCCCGCCTCGCCGGCAGCGCCCTCCTCGTCGTCGACATGGCCGCCTGCCGCACCATGGACAGCACCTTCATGGGCGGCCTCGCCTCCCTCGCCTTCTCCCTCCAGAAATCCGAGGGCACCC
>CAYODC010000386.1:1843-2183 GCA_964402575.1 uncultured Verrucomicrobiota bacterium | reverse complement strand
TGGTCGTAGGCAGGCAAATAGAGGCTGGAGAGGCCCCAAAATGCCGCCACCGGGATGGCGGCCAGCACGACGCGCGTGGCGGTTTGCTGGCGCTGGGCGACGGGGGCGCCGGCCAGCAGCACCCCCCACCCCAGCGCCATCGCGGGCGAAAGCAGGAAGCCGTGCGAGGCCAGATAGGGGTTGCGCAGGCCCGCCGCGAGCAGAACGGCCATCATCGGAACGGGCCGGGACCAGAGTTCATCCCGGGACAGGCGGCCGGAGAGGGCCTGGGCGAGGCCGCGCAGCATGTAGAGCATCAGGTAGAACTGGACGAGATCCCACGCGCACAGCGCCAGCGCCG
>CAYODC010000386.1:0-1833 GCA_964402575.1 uncultured Verrucomicrobiota bacterium | reverse complement strand
TCCACAGCCGGGCGCGTAAACTGCCCGCGCGGTGGACTAGCCAGGCGTCCGCGGCCAAATGCCACAGCAGGAACGGCAGGGCATTGTTCTCGTGCGACAGCTCCTGGCCCGTGGACCGCGCGACGGCGCTGACGGCCACCGCATAGAAGGCCGCCGCCCAAAAGCCGCCGGTCGCCCCCCCTCCCATCCATTTCACCCAGCAAAACATCGCGGGCAGGGCCAAGCAAAACCACGCCAGATGGAGCCAGCGGATCTTCTCGTCCAGGGGCAGCGTGCCGGGCCAGGCCTTGGCCGCGCGGGCGTAGAGCCGTTCGGCGCCGAGGGTATCGATTTCGCGCGTGACCACCCCGCCGGGATATTGGATGCCCCGGTCCACGCGCGGCAAATCGCCGTCGCGATACGCCATCTGGATGCGCCGGAACGCCAGCGCGCTTTCCAGCGTGAACGGAACCGAACCGTCCGCCATCAACTGCCGCTGGGCGTTCAGCACGTGGCGGCGCGTCCCCGCCGCCAGCACCACCAGCGCCACCAGCAAACCCACCTGCACCCACCGGTTCATGTCCATCTCCATAGGGGTCAGTCCTATAATTGTAGCATTTCCACACCGTGGAAAAAAGTTTTCCATACTGTGGAAAAATGTCGGGCCGGGCGATTCATGCGCAAGGCTCTAGAAAAGGTTCAGTTGACCGCCGACGGGGCGCGGCGCGGATTGGGGGGCGGCCGCGGCAGGAGTACGGTCCATTTCGGCAACGAACCGGTGCAGGTCGTGGCGTTCGAAGAAGGCGCGCAGGCGCGCGGCATCGGGCGCCGGGGCGGGAATGTCCTTCCAGTCCGGCACGCCGGGGACCTCGCGGTCGAGCGTCATCAGTTCCACGTTCAGCTCGGCGGTGGCGCGGCCGGCGGCCAGCTTGGCGCGCAGGCTCTCCGACTCGAGGCGGCCGGCCCCGTCGAGGCAGGCGGCCAGCGAGCCGAACTGCGCCAGGAGCTTGGTGGCGGTCTTGGGGCCGATGCCGTCCACGCCGGGAATGTTGTCGGCGGTGTCGCCGATGAGCGCCAGCCAATCGACGATCCGCGCAGGCGGAACGCCGGTCTTGGCTTCGACCCCGGCGGGATCGAGTTCGGTTTCGGCCTGGGTCGGCGGGACGATGCGGATGCGGTCGGTCACGAGCTGCATCAGGTCCTTGTCGCTGGTGGCCAGCCGGACGGTGGCGCCGGCGGCCTCGGCGCGGCCGGCCAGGGTGGCCATGACGTCGTCGGCCTCCTGCCCTTTCAGCAACACCATCGGGATTCCGGCGGCGGCCAGGAATTCGTTGATCAGCGGGAGCTGGGAGCGCAGCTCGTCGGGCATGGGAGCGCGCTGGGCCTTGTAGGCGGGGCATTTTTCCAGGCGGTGGGCCGGCGAGCCGCCGTCGAAGGCCACGACGACCCGGTCCGGCTTCCAACGGGCTTCCAGTTGGCGCAGCATGCGGATGAAACCGAAGAGCGCATTGGTGGGCGTGCCGTCGCGGGCCGAGAGGTCGCGCACGGCGTAGAACGCGCGATAGGCCACCGCGGTGCCATCGATGATCAGGACAGACTGGAGGGGTTCAGGGTTCAGGATTCAGGATTCCGGAATGGATCACGCATCCAAGGGGGACCGGTCCGTACCGGACAGCTCCGCCTCCGCCGTGCGGCGGTGCCGAAGCGCCAACCCTGCCATGATCGGAACCCGGACCGCTGGCGGCCCGCGAACCGGACTACAGGACGACGTCTTCCTTGGACTCCATTTCCATGCCGGTGCCCGGCATGGCCATGTTGCCTTCGCGGTGGATGGGCCGACCGGCCGGATCGACC
>CAYODC010000385.1:1524-2201 GCA_964402575.1 uncultured Verrucomicrobiota bacterium | reverse complement strand
GGCCAGGGCGAGGGTCTCGACGGAATCGGCGATGAGTTCGCGCGAGGGCAGGGAATATTTCATGCCGGGGTGGCCCATGGCGATGCCGTCGCAGACGCCGATGGCGGGGACGAGGATGGGGGTGCCGCCGGCCATGCGGACGCCGGCCTTGGCGGCCTCGGCGATCTTGTCGAGGTGGATGTGGCCGGGGATGATTTCGTTGAAGGCGGAGACGACGCCGATGAGCGGGCGTTTCATTTCCTCGGCGGAGAGGCCGAGGGCGTAGAGGAGGGAGCGGTGGGGGGCGCGTTCGGGGCCTTTGAGCACCTGGTCGCTGATTCGTTTCTGGGTTGCCATGATGGGATTCCTTCCTGGAGGCCGGAAGCTTTTTGGGGGCGCGGACCTCGGACAGACAATTTCGGGCATGAGGGGCGTGTTTTCAAGTGCAAATGAGTCAGGTGCGAGAGAATGCGGGATCCTGCGGATGGCAAAAATCCTCGAACGGGCCGGGAAAAGGATTTGCATGTCGGGGGCGAAGGAAGATCATGGGCGCATGAGGAAGGCCTGGGCATTCTCGTTTGCCGCGCTGGGGGTGTTTTCGCTGGTGGCGCAGGTGTTGGTGATCCGGGAGCTGCTGCTGGTGTTTCATGGCAACGAGTTTTTCATCGGGTGGACGCTGTTCGCGTGGTTGTTCTGGG
>CAYODC010000385.1:0-1514 GCA_964402575.1 uncultured Verrucomicrobiota bacterium | reverse complement strand
GGGCGGGGGCGTTGGCAGGCGACCGGCTGCTGGCGCGAACGGGGGTGGCCGCGTCAGGGGCGATCATCGGCCATCTGGGATCGGCGCTGTTGCTGCCGCTGACGCTGGCGGGGATCCGCTGGAGCCGGACCGGCTGGGGGACGGTGCCGGGGGCGGTTCCGGATTTGCTGCCTTCCGCCGCGGTGGCGCTGGCGGTTCTCGCGCCGATGTGCCTGGTGCTGGGCGCGCAGTTCGTGGCCGGGGTGCAGGGGTGGCGGGCGGCGGAAGCGGCGCAGAAGGAGGGCCGGGTGGAAGGCATGGCCTATGCGTGGGAAACGGCCGGATTCGTGATCGGTGGAGTGGCGTTTTCGTATCTTTTGGCCGTTCTGAACGAGTTTCATGTCGCGGGCCTGCTGGGGGCGATGAATGGCGCGGCGGCGCTGGGCCTGGTGGGATTTGCACGCGGTCGAGGGCGGGGCTGGCGCGTGGGGGCCGCGGGGGTGCTGGCCGCGATGGTGGGATGGTGGGCATGGGGGGGACGCGCCAACGACGTCACGACCGCGTGGCGTTTTCCGGGGCAGGAGCTGTTGGAATCGCGCCAGTCGATCTATGGGAATCTCGCGGTCACGGCCATGGGCGGCCAGCGGAATTTCTTCGAGAACGGTTTCTTGCTGGGGGCGGAGGACGAGCAGATGGCCAGCGAGCAGCGGGTGCATCTGGCCATGCTGTGGCATCCGGATCCGAAGCGCGTCTTGCTGCTGGGCGGCGGCTTCACGGGCGTTCTGCGGGAAATCCTCCGGCACGATCCGGAACGGGTGGACCATGTCGAACTGGATCCGCTCTGGATGGAGATGGCCCGCCGGCATTTGAAGCCGGAGTTGCGGGCCGCGCTGGACGACCCGCGGGTGAACACGATCCATCGCGATGGGCGCGCCTTTCTCCACGAGCGGGCGGCGGCAGGCGGTGCCGGGGGCTACGACGTGGTGATCGTCCACCTGCCCAATCCCGCGACGGTGCTCCTCAACCGGTATTACAGCCTTGAGTTCTATGAAGAGATCCGGCGGCAGTTGGCGCCCGGCGGGGTGCTGGCCGCGGGGCTGGCGTTTTCGCCCGATTACCTGGGGCCCGAGCTCGAGGATCTGGGCGCCTCGATCGACCGGACGCTGCGGCAGGTGTTCCGCGCGGTGGCGATTCTGCCCGAGTACGAGATTCTCTATTTGGCGACGGAGGATTCCGGGTCGGCGCCCGGCGCGGCGGAGCTGGTGGCGCGCTATCGGCAGCGCGGGTTGGAGGCGGCGTTCGTGGTGCCGGCCTACATCGAATACCGGATGTCGACGGATCGGATCGGGCAGGTGGAAGAGGCATTCCGAAACAACCGGGGGGCGCGGATCAACCGGGACGAGCGGCCCGTGGCGTGCCTCTATCACTTCGCGTATTGGCTACGGTCGTTTCATCCGCGCGGGGCGGCGTTTGTTCGCGCGGCCGGCCAGGTTCGCTGGCCATGGGGGGCGGCGCTGGCGGGAGTCATTCTGGCC
>CAYODC010000384.1:0-2203 GCA_964402575.1 uncultured Verrucomicrobiota bacterium | reverse complement strand
AGAAGCAGAAGGAAGGCAAGAAGCGCATGAAGCAGTTCGGCAAGGTGGGCATTCCGCAGGAGGCGTTCATCGCGGTCCTGAAGGCGAAGAATTGAGGGGCGGATGAACTATTTCGAGAAGCGCAGGCTGAAGAAGACCGTTCACCTGGCCCTGCACATGGTCCGGCATGCGCGGCGGATGCGCGAAGACCTCGCTCCGGCGGGCGACGTGGCGGCGGCGCGGGGGGCGGAGGCGGCCCTGGCCACGGCGTGGGCCGGGAGACATTGGAGCCGGCTGGAGGACGCGTGCGATGCGGCGGCGGGCGTGGCGGAGCGGTTGATGCCGCCGCGGCGGTTTCCCAAGTGGCGGGAAAACGTCGAGGTTCTCGTGGTGGCCATCTCGATGGCGATGGCGTGCCGGACGTATTTCATCCAGCCCTTCAAGATCCCGACGGGATCGATGCAGCCCACGCTCAACGGCGTGACGGCGCGGCCGCAGGAGGGGAAGCGCTGGTATGACCATCCGCCGATGAACCTCGTCAACCTCGCGCTGTTTGGCGAGCGCTATGTCGAGGTGAAGGCGCGAAATTCGGGGCGGCTGGAATATCTTGGGCCGCACGACGACCAATATGCCTACCGGGTGGGGGGGGCGGTGCACCATGTCCGCCTGACCATGCAGCCGGACCGGCCGTTCATCGACCCCGACCACAGCATGCGGATGCATTTCGACGCGGGGGACTGGGTGGAGAAGGGGCAGGTCATTGCCTCGGGCCGGGTCCGGCAGGGGGATCACATTTTCGTCAACAAGGTGCTGTACCACTTTACGCGTCCGAAACGGGGGCAGATCATCGTGTTCGACACGAACTACATTCACGGGAAGGAACGGTTGGGGATCCGGCCGGACACGTTCTACATCAAGCGGCTGGTGGGGTTGCCGGGGGAAGCCGTCGCGATCCGCGACCGCCATTTGGTGGTGGACGGCGTTCCGATCGAGGAGCCCTGGCCGTTCCGGCGACAGGTGGACGATCCGGCCTATCGGGGCTACGTGACGCGTCCCGGATCGTTGCTGGCCGGGGAATCGTCGGAAATCCAGCTTGGGCCGGCGCAATTCCTGCCGTTCGGGGACAACACCTATTCGAGCCTGGACGGGCGCTATTTCGGTCCGGTTCCGGAACGGGGACTGGTGGGGCCGTCCTTCTTTGTCTACTGGCCGTTTGGAAGCCGTTGGGGCTTGTCGCGCTGAGCGATTCGGGCGGAAAGCGAAGCCCCCTCCGGAGGGGCATGCGTAACCTGTTTTCCTTCATTGAATTGCACGCGACAAAACCACATCCGGTTGTGATCTTGACGATTAACAGTCGCAAGATGTTGTAGTGACCCTTTGTTTCGCCTGTTTTCGGCAAATCGGGGTTGTCGGTTTTTCCGGATGGGGGTTGAATGCATTTTCAACAGGCGCGGGGCCCTTCGAGGACAGGGCCATCGCGGAGGATTTTCGTTGCCAACCCCCAGACCAAGACAGGGAGAATGATGAACAAGGGCGAGAGCAAGCTTTTCGACGGGTTTCGCAAGCGGGATGGGATGGTGGTGCCGTTCCGCCGCGACAAGATTGTCCAGGCCATCTACCGCGCGGCGGATGAAGTGCGCCGGCGGGACCACGTGGAGGTGGGCGAGACGATGCCCGAGCAGATGGCGGAGCTGGTGGTCCAGCAGTTGTCCGATCCGCGCAGCGAGTACCACGTGACGGCCGACGAGCAAGGGCGGCGGATTCCGCACATCGAGGACATGCAGGATCTGATCGAGATCGTGCTGGCGGAGCAGGGCTACGCGCCGATCGTGGCGGCGTACAAGCGGTTCCGCAAGCATCGCCAGCTGGCGCGCGAGCGCATCCGGGTGCGCAGTCCGCACAAGCGCGGCGGCGACAAGCCGGTGGACCTGACGGATGCGAGCATGCTGATGGTGGAATCGGTCGCGCGCGGCAGCACGCTGCCGTGGGACCGCAAGGAGCTGATCGACACGCTGGTGCGGCACACCGACCTGAACGGGGAGGTGGCGCTGAACATCGCCAAGACGGTGGAGAACCAGGTCATTGCCAGCGGCATGGGCAGCGTGGACAGCACGCTGATCCGCGAGCTGCTGAACAACGAGTTATCGCTGCGCGGCTACCGCCACCAGTTGCGGGACCTGTCGGTCTACGGGGTGTCGCGGCAGTTCGTGGACCGGCTGATGTA
>CAYODC010000383.1:1758-2208 GCA_964402575.1 uncultured Verrucomicrobiota bacterium | reverse complement strand
ATCTTCGCCGCCGGCGCCTTCTCCGGCACGAAAATCACGCACGGCATCCCCACGCTCGCCGCCAGGCAGGCCATCGAGCTGCCCGCGTTGCCCGTACTGGCCCCGCACAGCACCTTCGCCCCCGTCTCCCGCGCCCGCACCAGCGCCACCGCCCCCGCCCGGTCCTTGAACGACGCGCTCGGATTCTGCCCGTCATCCTTCACATACAACCGGTTCAATCCGGCCATCTTCCCCAGCCGCGACGGCTGGTACATCGGCGTCATCCCCACCCGCAGCGGCGAGGCCAGCCCCAGATCCGACACCGGCAGCAACGCCCGGTAGCGGAAAATGTCCCGCCGCTCCTCGTCCCGCCACCGCCCTGCCAACTCGCCCTCCGGCCACCGGTAGCGCACTTCCAGGTTTCCCCCGCAAACCGGACACACATACCCGCCAAAATCCGCCCCCTGCTCT
>CAYODC010000383.1:0-1748 GCA_964402575.1 uncultured Verrucomicrobiota bacterium | reverse complement strand
CCATCCAGTATGGCCCATCCCCCCCCGCCCACGCAATCCCGTTTCCCGCCCCCAAATTTCTTGGCCCCCTTCGCGCCTTCGCGCCTTGGCGTGAACATCCCCTCGGCGGTTCCCTTGAAAATTGAAGATTGGATATTGGTTATTGAATATTGGGATTTCTCTCCCCTCTTCCCTCCCCCCGCGCCCCGCCCTATCCCGGCGGGGGCGGCCGCAGCGCCCCGTCCTGCGCCCGCTTGTAATCCATCGCCTTCGCCAGCACCTCGGCCAGCGATCCGCAGTCCAGCTTGCGCTTGATGTTCGCCCGGTGCACGTCCACCGTCCGCCCGCTCAACCCGAACTTTTCCGCGATCTCCCGCGTCGTCATCCCGCCGCCGATGGCATAGAGGATTTCGCCCTCCCGCGCCGTCAGTCCCTCGAATCCCGTCCGTTCCGGCACCACCCCCGCCCCGCCGTGGCCCGCCAGCAGCGCCGCCGCCGCCGGACTCAGGTAGGTCTGGCCCGACATCACCCGCCGCAGCGCCGCCACCAGCGTGTCCTCGGCCTGGTCCTTCATCACGTAGCCCTGCGCCCCCGCCCGCAGCGCCTTCTCCGCGTACAGGCTCTCGTCGTGCATCGACAGCACCAGGATCTTCCCGCCATACCCCTGGCCGCGCGCCTCCCGGATCCACTCCAGCCCGCTGCGGTCCCGCAGCGACAAGTCCAGCACCACGCCATCTGGCGCCAGCCGCCCCACCGCGATCAACCCGTCCTCGTAGGTCCCCGCCTCCCCGCACACCGTGAAGTCCGCCTCGCGCGCCAGCAGCGCCGCCAGCCCCTGCCTCACGATGGCATGGTCATCCACCAGCAACAAAGTCGTCTTGGAGTCGCTCATGCCCATTCTTTCCCGTGCCAGATCCGCCTCAGGATCTAGTCCCGCTCCGGCCGCGCCTCGCGCCGCATCAGCTCCGTCACGGCATCCTTCGGCTGCTTCCCGCGGTGCAAAATCGCATCCACCTGCTCCATCACCGGCACCGGCACCTGCGCCTCCCGCGCCAGCGCCAGCGCCGGACCGCAGGTGCACACCCCCTCCGCCACCTGCTCCATCCCCGACAAGATCTCCTCCACGCGCTCGCCGCGCCCGATCCGCTCGCCCACCGTCCGGTTACGACTCTGCGGACTCATGCACGTCACCATCAGGTCGCCAATGCCGCTCAGCCCATAAAACGTTTGCGGATGCGCCCCCAGCGCCGCCCCCAGCCGCGTGATTTCGGCCAGGCCGCGCGTGATCAGCGCCGCCTTGGCGTTGTTGCCGAACCCCAGCCCGTCGCACACCCCCGCCGCCAGCGCAATGACGTTCTTCAACGCCCCGCCCAGCTCCACCCCCCGCACGTCCTCGCTCGTGTACACCCGGAACGTGTCGCCCGTGAACAACTCCTGGAACCGCCGCGCCACCGCCTCGTCCGCGCACGCCACCGTCACTGCCGTCGGCACCCCCCGCGCCGTCTCCGGCGCGATGCTCGGCCCCGACAACGCCGCCGGATGCTCCACCCCCCACAGCTCCGACAGAATCTCCGTCATCCGTTCCCGCGTCGCCTCGTCGAATCCCTTCGTGGCGCTCACCACCGGCGGCGCCCCCGCCGCCCGGTACGCCGGCGCAAACCGCTCCAGCGTCGCCCGCACGTACTTCGACGGCACCACCATCGCCACCGCCTCCGCCCCGGACAGCGCCTCCGCCGGATCGGCGGTCCACTCCACCACCGCCGGCAGCT
>CAYODC010000382.1:228-2209 GCA_964402575.1 uncultured Verrucomicrobiota bacterium | reverse complement strand
TCCTGCGTCTGGGAAGATGCGCTTTCCAGGATCTGCCATCGGCCCGATTCCGCATGGTACGTCGCCCAGTCGATCCGCCCGTCGCCGTCGTAATCCCCCGGCGCCGGCAGCAACCCCGTCTGCGACCAACCCCGGCTCATGGATCCATTCGTGCTCCCCGACACGAACTGGGTTTTCGTGGGCCGGTGGTACACCGCCAAATCCGCCTTCCCATCGCCGTCATAGTCGTAGCCAATGGATGCCGGACGCGCCATCTGCACCAGTGTGCCGGCCATGATGAAGATTGGCAGGCCGAAGAAGATGACACGGGCTGATCGGTCAGCGGGGGGACGCCGCTCCCGGTGCCGCCGGACGTGATCTCCAGCCACTCCGCCGACGGCACCGCCGCCCACGCCACGTTCGCCGCCACCGCCACCACCTGCCCGCTGGCCGCCCCGAAGGCATGCGTGCGCGAGCCCGGATCCAGCTCGATCGCCGGCCCGCTCGCCGCCTGGTTCACGAAACACCGGTGCGTGATGCCCCCCCCCGTGATCGTGATGTACCCGGTCCGCGCCGCCCCCGGATTCTCCTCCACCCGGTACGTGATCACTCCCGCCCCGCTGCCCGAAGCCCCGGACGTGATCACCAGCCACGCCGCCGACGACACCGCCGTCCACGCCTGGTTGCCCCCCACCTGGACCTGCCGCCCCGCCGAGGCCAGGCAGGAGAGGTTCGTCGATGCCGGCCGCCGGGTCAGCACCGGCTGGAAATCCTGCACGATCGTCACGGTCCGCGGACTTCCCTCGACCCCGCCCGCCGTCACCGTCACCCGGCCCGTCCGCACCGTCGAACCCGCGTTGTTGCTGTAGGCCACCGTAAACGTCGCCCCTCCGCTCGAGGAAATCTCCAGCCAATCGTTGGATTCCGCCGTCTCGTAGGCCAGGAACCCGCCCCCGGTGTTGAGGACCGAAAAAGTCGTCGCTCCCGCGCCAGGGCCCACCGAACGGCTCGCCGGCTCCACCGTCAGCACCGGCGGCTGATACGGCAATGCCGGCCGCCCGGCGTAGGTCGACGTCCATCCCGTCGTATTGGTCTGGTAGTACACCGTCGCCGTCGTCCCCGAAAACATGCCGCTGCCCGCCACCGGCGCATTGCCCCGGAAATACACCGCCTGCAGATTCACATTGCTGGCGAACGCCGCGTTACCCACGTTGGTCACCCCGGCCGGCACCGTCACCGTCACCAGGTTCGTGATGCCCGCGAAGGCACCCTGGGTAATCTGCGTCACCGGCCGGCCATCGATCGTCTCCGGAATGTCCACGAACGCCTCGGTCCCCACATAGCGGGTGATGAAAACCGCGCTGAAATCAAAAGGCATGGCCAGTTCAAAATCCGCCCGCACCGCCGCCGGCGCCAGGCACGCCGCCGCCACCAGCCCCCGCGCCAGCCACCCCGCCACGCCGCCCTTCGTTTTCATTCGTTCTTGCATCCCTTGTCCTTCGCCGGAACACCACCTCACGGACGGGGCAGGATCTCCCTCACCCGCGGCACCGCATCCGTCCCATCGTCCGGAAACACCAGCCATAAATACTGCAACCCCACCGGCCGGACGTCCAGATCCTCCGGCAGCGGCTGCCAAGTCTCGCCATCCGGACTGTACAGGCATTCCATTCCCGGCAGCGAATCCTCCGCCAGTTCCACCTCCAAGGCCCGCAACTCCAGCCCCGGCTCGTACCGGACCGCCAGGAATCCCCCGCCCGGCGCCTGGCCCTCCCAAATCGTCTCCAGATCCCCGTCCACCGCCGCCCATCCGCTCGCGAACACCGGCGAAACATCGTCGCTGGTCACCACCGTCACCGGCACCGGCGCAGGCACCGGAACCTCTGTCCAATCCGGTTCCCCCGCCATCGATCCACCCGCCGCCGCACGGGCTTTGCGCCGCCCGCTGGGCCCCTGCAGCGTCACCGTGCACGGACTGTCCTGCGCCCCCGGCGCCGTCACC
>CAYODC010000382.1:0-218 GCA_964402575.1 uncultured Verrucomicrobiota bacterium | reverse complement strand
GCCCCGGCAGGTTGAACTCATAATCCAGGAAAATCGTGCCGCTGTCCGTCCCCGTGGCCGAACGCAGCCCATAGTCGTACGCCGTCGAATACGCCACCGTCGCCGTGTATGCCATCCCCGGCCCCCCCAGGTTGGCCACGGCAAACACCGCCGTGCCCGCCATGCTGCTGGCGTTGCTCGCCGCCGGCGTCACCGACAGCACCGGCCGCCCCGTCTGC
>CAYODC010000381.1:1985-2211 GCA_964402575.1 uncultured Verrucomicrobiota bacterium | reverse complement strand
CAAGACCACCACGCTGGCCAGCATGCTCAACATCATCAACCAGGAACGGGACTGCCACATCATCACGGTGGAGGATCCCATCGAGTATTTCCACACGCACAAGAAGTCGGTGGTGACCCAGCGGGAGATCGGGGAGGATGTGCCCTCGTTCAAGGAGGCGCTGCGGCGGGCGTTGCGGCAGGATCCCGACGTGATCCTGGTGGGGGAAATGCGCGACTTGGAGACG
>CAYODC010000381.1:0-1975 GCA_964402575.1 uncultured Verrucomicrobiota bacterium | reverse complement strand
AAGAAATCGATCGTCACCCACCGCGAACTGCACGTCGACACGCCGAGTTTCGCCAACGCCCTGCGCGGCGCCCTGCGCCAGGACCCGGACGTCATCCTCGTCGGCGAAATGCGCGACCTCGAGACGATGGAAGCCGCGATCACCGCCGCGGAAACGGGCCACTTGGTCTTCGCCACGCTGCACACGACCGGGGCCGCCCGCACCGTGGACCGCATCGTGGACGCCTTCCCGACGAACCAGCAGGAGCAAATCCGCACGCAGCTGTCGACGAGCATCGTGGCGGTGATTTCGCAGATCCTGATGCCGCGCAAGGACAAGCCCGGGCGCATCGCGGCCTTTGAAATCATGATCGCGACGCCGTCGATCCGTTCGTTGATTCGCGACAACAAGACGTTCCGGATCACTTCCGACCTGCAGACGGGGGCCAAGTGGGGCATGCAGACGCTGGATGCCCACCTGCTGGACCTTTGGCGGACCGGGAAGATTTCCTACGAGGAGTTGGTCACGAAGGCGCAGGACACGGAAGAAGTGATGCAGCAGATCCGGGGCAGCAAGCAATAGGCAGGGCAAGACGATGGCCGAATATTCCGACATGTTTCTGGAGGAGCTGGTTCGCGCGGGCGTGATCGAGGAGAGCCAGGCGGCCGAGGTGATCGACGAGCACGAGCGCACCGGCAAGCCGACGCGCGAAGTGGCCCAGGAGATGGAACTGATCACCGAAGACCAGGGGCTCGACCTGATCGCGCAGCTGCTGGGGGCGGAGCGGGTGGACCTGGAGCACATGACGGTCGCCGCGGAGACGCTCCAGGCGGTACCCGGCAGCGTAGCGCGCATGTACAGCGTCATGCCGGTGGCGGCGGATGCCGGGGCAGTGACCTTGGCGGTGTCGTTCCTGATCACCCCGGAGGTCAGCGACGAAATCCGCTTCGTCCTGTCCAAGGACATCCTGTTCGTGGTGGCCTCGCCGGCGGAGATCACGGGGGCGATCTCCCGCTATTACGGGACGGAGGACGAGAGCATGAAGGACATGCTTTCGAGCCTGGAAGGGGAGCTGGAGGAAGCGGGGGACCTGCTGGAGAGCGGGGCGCGGGGCGACGACATCGCCTCCATGGAAGCCGCCGCGAATTCCCGGCCGGTGGTCCGGTTCGTGAACCTGGTGATCTACCAGGCGGTGCAGGACCGGGCGAGCGACATTCATTTCGAGCCGTTTGAGAACGAGTTCAAGATCCGCTACCGCGTCGATGGCGCGCTCTATGAAATGGCGCCGCCGCCGCGGCACCTGGCGCTGCCGGTGACGTCCCGGCTGAAAGTGATTTCCGGGCTGAACATCGCGGAGCGGAGGGTTCCGCAGGATGGCCGCATCCAACTGCCGGTCGCGGGGCGCATGATCGACTTCCGCGTGTCCACGCTGCCGACCCAGTTCGGCGAAAGCGTGGTGCTGCGCGTGCTGGATCGCAGCGTGGTGTCGCTGGATCTCGAGAACATCGGGATGCCCGACGACGTGTACCAGTATTTCGGGGAGGACATCGACAAGCCCAACGGGATCGTGGTGGTGACGGGGCCGACGGGGTCGGGCAAGACGACGACGCTGTACTCGGCCCTGCGGCGGCTGAATTCGATCGAGAACAAGCTGCTGACGGCGGAAGAGCCGGTGGAATACGAGATCGACGGGATCGTGCAGGTGCCGATCCACGAGGCGATCGGGGTGACCTTCGGCAAGGTGCTGCGCGCCTTCCTCCGCCAGGATCCGGACATCATCATGGTGGGTGAAATCCGCGACATCGAGACGTCGGAGATCGCGATCCAGGCCGCGCTGACCGGCCACTTGGTGTTCAGCACGCTGCACACGAACGACGCCTCGGGCGCGATTACGCGGTTGATCGACATGGGCGTGGAGCCGTTCCTGATCGCGTCGACGCTGGAGGCGGTGCTGGGGCAGCGGCTGGTGCGCACCATCTGCAGCAACTGCAAGACG
>CAYODC010000380.1:0-2213 GCA_964402575.1 uncultured Verrucomicrobiota bacterium | reverse complement strand
CTCCTGCCCCTGCGCCACCGCCACCGCCGCCAGCGCCAGCAACGCAACGCCCACCTTCCATCCCTGCAGCTTGTTCATCCTCGGCCTTCCTGCATGCACGACCCTGAATCACAATATCGTCCCCTTCCCCCGAAACTTCAAGCCGGGCCTTCTTGCGCGCTGGACCGCGGCGGAGTAGGCTGCGCACCATCCGATGAAGATCGAGCCCCAAACCGAATTCGGCACCCGCGAATGCCCCGGCTGCGCCCTCGAGGTGCCCGCCAACGAAAACCGCTGCCCGGTCTGCGGCTACGAATTCCCCGTCCGCGGACCGCTGCACCGGAACCTCCTCTGGCTCGTGCTCCTCATGCTGGCGCTCCTGCTCCTCCCCCTCCTGCGGGCCCTGCGATGATCCCGCTCCCCCCCGATCCCGCCCCTTTCGCCCCGGACCCGCCGCCCATCGCCGTCGAGGGCCTCACCCTTGCCTTCGACGGACGCGTGGTGCTCCAGGACTTCTCCCTGCGGGTGAACGCTCGTGAAAAGGTCGTGCTGGCCGGGCCTTCCGGCTGCGGAAAATCCAGCCTTCTCGCCTGCCTGCTGGGGTTCCTCTCCCCCGCCGCCGGCCGCATCGCGATCCACGGCGAACCGCTCACCCCCACCAACGTCTGGCGCCTGCGCCGCGCCATGGCCTTCGTCCAGCAGGAAACCGATCTGGGCGGACAAACCGCCGGGGACTGGCTCCGGGAACCCTTCGCCTTCCGCGCCAACGAATCCCTCCGCGGCAACCTCGATCGCCTGCCCGATCTGCTGGAGCGGTTGCGCCTGAACCCCGCCATCCTCCGGCAGAAGGGCCCCGACCTCTCCGGCGGCGAAAAACAGCGCCTCGCCCTCATCGCCGCCCTCCTGCTCGACCGCCCGATCCTGCTGCTGGACGAACCCACCTCCGCCCTCGACCCCGATTCCCGCCAGGCCGTCTACGACGGCCTCGCCGCCCTCCACGACCCCGCCGTGCTGATGGTGTCGCACGACACCGGCCCCGCGCTGGACTTCGCCCACCGCACCGTGCGGATTCCCGGAAAGGCGGCCCCCCATGGCGCATGACATCGGCTATGCCGGCCTCGCCGCCTGCTACCTCCTGCTGCTGCTGCCGCTGGCCGCCATGCTCTGGCTGAAAATCCCCCTCGTCGGCCCCACCCTCGTCGCCGTCGCCCGCATGACCGTCCAGCTGCTGCTCGTCGGCTTCTACCTGCAATTCCTGTTCGAATGGAACGACTGGCGGCTGACCACCCTCTGGCTGGCCGTCATGATCGCCGTGGCCGATGTCTCGATCCTGCGCGGCACCCGCCTGTGCGTGCGCTGCTTCGCCGCGCCGTTGTTCCTGTCGCTGCTCGCGGGCACCGCCCTGCCCCTGTTCTTCTTCGTGGTCCTGCTGCTGCGCCTGCCGCACGCGATGGACCCCCAATACGTCATCCCCATCGCCGGCATGATCCTCGGCAACTGCCTGCGCGCCGACATCGTCGGCATCCGCACGTTCTACGACTCCATCCGCAAATCCAACCGCGCCTATCTGCGCCGGCTCGCCGCGGGCGCCGGCCATGCCGAAGCCGTCCGGCCCTATCTCCGCGACGCCTGCAGCGCCGCGCTCGCGCCCACGGTCGCCAGCATGGCGACGATCGGCCTGGTGTCGCTGCCCGGCATGATGACCGGCGTCATCCTCGGCGGCTCCGATCCGGCCACCGCCATCCGCTACCAGATCGCCATCATGATCGCCATTTTCTGCGGCACAACCGTCACCGTCGTTTCCGCCATCCTCCTGACCCTGCGTTCCGCCTTCACGCCCTACGGCACCCTCGATCCGACCATTTTCCGGTAAGCCCCCCGCGGGCGACTCTCGAGCCCCCCACGAGCTTGCCCGATTCTTCCCAGACCCCCACGGGCTTGCTTCGTGGTTTTGGATCGCGACCCCCACGGGCTTGTCCCGTGGTTCTGATCGAAACCCCCACGGGCTTGTCCCGTGGGTGAATCAGGTCCGTTCCAGCCCGCGTCGCCACAAGGCCCACCTTCTTCACCCACGACACAAGGTCGTGGGGGTCGCGACCCCAGCCGACAGCCAGCACCGCTTTCCCCTTGCCCGGCGCGGGCCGAAGACCTAGCCTGTTCCACCATGACAGCGCCCACTTCCCTGACCATCCTCGGCGCCGGCCCCGCCGGCTATCCCGCCGCCTTTCTCGCCG
>CAYODC010000379.1:1537-2224 GCA_964402575.1 uncultured Verrucomicrobiota bacterium | reverse complement strand
TCGGTGGTGCTGGTGGCGGATGCCGACCTGCTGGCCAACGACGTGTCCGCGCGGGAGATCTACCTGTTCGGACAGACGCTGTACCAGCCGTTCAACGACAACCTGAATTTCGTGCTGAACCTGGTGGAGCAGATGTCGGGGGGACCGGCGCTGATCGGGCTGCGCAGCCGCGGGCAGTACAGCCATCCGTTCGAGCGCGTGCTGGCGATGGAGCGCGACGCGCAGGACCGCTGGCAGGCGGAGGAAGAGAAGCTCCAGGCGAAGCTGCAGGAGACCCAGCAGCGGCTGAGCGAGCTGCAGCGGACGAAGAGCGAGGAGCAGCAACTGGTGCTGAGCGCCGAGCAGAAGGCGGAGGTGGAGAAGTTCCGGCAGGAGCGCTTCGAGACGCAGCGGCAGCTCAAGGAGGTTCGCAAGAACCTGCGCAGCAGCATCGAGCGGCTGGGGCTGGCGCTGAAGGTGATCAATCTGGCGGCGGTGCCGCTGGTGGTGGCGCTGGTGGGGATCGGATTCGGATTGCGCCGGCGCAACCGGGCCGCAGCGTGAGGAAAGGAGAGGGACCATGTCCAAGAAGAGCTTGTTGGTGTTGGCGGTGGTGCGCCGGACCTGGTTCGCCAGGTGTCATCCGCGCCCGCCCAGCCACAGCAGCAGCAGCAGCAGGCACAGCAGCAGCAGCAACAGCAGCAGAAC
>CAYODC010000379.1:0-1527 GCA_964402575.1 uncultured Verrucomicrobiota bacterium | reverse complement strand
CTGGTGGATGTCGGGCCGAGAGGCGGCGCCGGCGGCGGCCGGGGCGGAGACCGCCGGAGGGAAGCTGCTGGGGAATGTCGATCTGGCCGGGTTGACGCGCCTGACGATCGGCGACGGGAGCCACACGACGCGGCTGGTGCGGGCGGAGGGCGTCTGGCGGGTGGAGGAGCTGGAGGGGCATGCGGCGGACGTCAACCGCCTGCGGGAGATGATTCGCATGGTGGACGAGATGGAGGGCGGCCAGGTGGTGGACGAAAGCGCCGGGCGGCTGACGGAATACGGGCTGGCGGCGGAAGGCGATGCCGTGCCGTTGCAACTGGTTTTCGAGCACGGCGGAGGCGCGACGACCTTGGTGCTGGGCAAGGTGCGCGAGCCGCGGCGGAGCGAAGACATGTGGGGGCCGCCGCCAGGACGCTACGTGCGCGTGGACGAGGGGCCGGTGCGGCTGATCAAGGATGACATTCCACAGGCGCAGGCGGATCCGGACCAGTGGTGGGACCGGCAATTGCTGGCGGTGGAGCCCGACACGTTGCGGCGGGCGGGCGTGACGACGCCGGAGGGCGCCTACCAGATCGAGCGGACCACCAACGGGACGTATGAAATCGTCGGTGCCGTCGAAGGCGAGGAAGTGGACGCGGCGGCCGCGGGGCGGTTGTTCGGGGCGCTGCGCGGCCTGAGGGCAAACCGGATGGTTTCGTGGACGGAGGACGAAACCGGGAAGGCCTTTGCCGAGGCGACGGAGTATCGCGCAGAAGCGGAGGGACAAATCTATCGGGTCCAGATCGGCAAAGCGGCGGAAGAAGGCGACGGGCGTCCGGTCCGGGTGGCGCGCGGTGAAGAGCCGTGGGGCCGGGTGTATCTGGTGCCGCAATATCTGGCGGATACGCTGAGCTTGGCGCGGAGCGCCGTGGTGAGCAAGCCTGCGCCGCCCGCCGAAGAGCCGGCGGAGGAATAGGCCGGTATGCAGAGGAAAACGGTTTTGCCAGTGAAGTCCGGCGAAATTTATAAATTATAGGACCGACCCCTTCGTCGTCGTGGGAGTTTTCCACAGTGTGGAAAACTCAGGGGGTTTGGGGGATTTGGAAGGGGAGGTCGGTTTGGGATTGGCACTGCATGGCGGTGCCGTCGCGGACGACGAGGGTGAGGGTGTGGGGGCCGGGTTCGAGGGCGGAGAGGTCGAGGGGGTATTCGATTTCGTAGGAACGGGCGTCGCCGAGATGCAGGGTGGCGGCGGCACGGCCGATGCCGTCCTCGACGACGAGGCGGGGGGTGCCGGCGGTGGCGCCGATGTAGAGGGCGTTGGCGAATCCCTGTTCGGCGCCGACGGAGAACGGGAGGGGCTGCTGGTCGTCGCCAAGGGGCTGGCGAACGGTGATTTCCAGGCGGTCGGATTTGGCCTTGGCGGTGAAGAGTCCGCGTCCGTCGGCGTTGACGGCCCAGGCGAGGCCGGCGGCGGCGGCGAAGAGATCCTCGTCGGGGGCGACGGTGTAGGCGAAACGGTGGGTGCCGATCTGGGCGAAGAGGGAG
>CAYODC010000378.1:0-2240 GCA_964402575.1 uncultured Verrucomicrobiota bacterium | reverse complement strand
GCCGCCGCCGACGGTGAGGGGCATGAAGACCTGGGCGGCGACGGCGCGGACGACGTCCACGAGGGTGTCGCGCTCGTCGCTGGAGGCGGTGATGTCGAGGAAGGCGAGTTCGTCGGCGCCCTGGGCCTCGTAGGCGCGGGCGACGGCGACGGGGTCGCCGGCGTCGCGCAGCTCGACGAAGCGGACGCCCTTGACGACGCGCCCACCGGTGATGTCGAGGCAGGGGATGATGCGCTTGGCCGGCATGGGCGAAGGGGGGGGATCAGGGCCAGTATTGGACGATGCGGGTGACGATGCGCCGGCCGAGGTCCTCGGCGGTCGGGCGGAGGGCGACGGATTTGGAGGAGGTCATGTCGCCGGCGAAGTCGAAGACATGCCAGCCGGTGAGGTTGGGGGCTTCGACGACGACGGAGTTGTCGCCGCGGCGGCGGAGGACGAAGGCGGCCTGGATATTCATCTGGTACTGGTTGACGGTGGAGCTGTGCCCGCTTTCATAGGAGACGGGATCGAGCCAGAAGCGGACGAGGGAGACATCGAGGATGGCGTCGGCGGAGTCGGCGTCGGCGATGCGGAGGGATCCATCCATCTGGATCTGGGCGAGGATGGCGCGGGTGACATCCTGTTCGATGAGCGGTTCGTCGGTCATGTTCACGCAGGTGGGCATGTGGACGGTGCGGATGTCGTCGGGGAGCATGGAGCCGAGCTGGTAGCGGACGCAGCCGGTGCCGGCCAGGATCAGGAGGGAGGCCAAGAGGGGGAGGAGACGGTATTTCATCCAGGTTCTCCGGGGTTGGGGGAGATTTCTTCGAGGCGTTGCCGGGCATCGGGGGCTTGTTCGGCATCGGGGTAGAGGGCGAGGAAGGCGCGGTATTCGATGGCGGCGGATTCGGGATTGTGGAGGATTCGGTCGTAGTAGCGGGCCCGGTCGTAGGCGTTGCGGGCCTGCTGGGCGCGGAGGAGGGCGAGGTCGGCCTCGATGGCGGGGCGGAAGCGGGAATCGGGATAGCGCTGGAGGAAGAGGAGGCAGGCGGCGCGGGCGGTGTCGAGCGCGCGGCTGTCGTGGGGGGCGTCGCGGGAGAGGAGGATGTGGCATTGGGCCTGGGCGTGGGCGGCTTGTTCGGCGAACGGGCTGTCGGGAAAGCGGTTGAGGGTGTTGAAATAGGCGTCGATGGCCTGGGTATATTCGAAGATGCGTTCGTTGGCCTGGCCGATGAGGAAGAAGGCTTCGGGGGCGTTGGGGCCTTCGGGGGCGCTGGCGACGATTTTCTCGAAGAGGGGGATGGCGCGTTCGGGGGCGGCGAAACCGGGGATGAAGAGGAAGTGGCCTTTCTTGAGTTCCATCACGGTCTTGGCGATGAGCATTTGCCGTTGGATGACTTCATTGAAGTCGAAGTGGCCGGGGTAGTGATCGACGAGGTGCTGGAAGGCGTCGAAGGCGTCGAGGGGTTGGTTGCGCCGTTCGAGGAGGCGGGCATAGAGCAGTTGGGCGGCGGGGGCCTCGGGGGAGTAGGGCCAGAAGAGGCGGAGGGCGAAGGCCTGGTTGGCGGCGGCGCGGGTTTTGCCGGCGCGATCGAGGCTCTGGACATGTTCCCACTGCGCATCGGGGGTTTTTTTCTTGGGGCGGGTGAAGAGGTGGAATCCGCGGGAAGGCAGGGATTCGACGTAGGGTTTGGCGCTGGCGCCGGCGTCGGGGATGGAGGCGAGGAAACCGCCCAGCAGCAGCAGCGCACACGCCCTGCAACCTCTGGATTGAAGGGTGGGATTCAACATGCGGGAACTGTACGCAAGGGGGGGGGCAGGGTCAAGGCTGTTGCCGGAGGAGCCGCGTGCTCCCGCTTGACCGGGCGGGAGAACCGACTACAGTGCACGGGAAATGACCGCGTTCATGACAGGATTGGCTGCCGCCGTGATGGGGGTGGTGGAGGGGTTGACCGAATATCTGCCGGTGTCTTCCACGGGGCATCTGATTCTGGCGCAGAAGGCGATGGGGGTGGAGTTCCACGAGAGTTTCGAAGTGGTGATCCAGTCGGGGGCGATGCTGGCGGTGCTGGTGGAGTATGGCCGGCGGTTCCTGCGGCTGGCGGATGTCCGGAACCGGGAGGGATTTTCGGGATTGCAGGGGGTGGGGTGGCTTGCGTTGACGACGCTGCCGGCGCTGATCGGCGGGTATCTGTTCCATGATGCGATCAAGGCCCGGTTGTTTGCGCCGGTGCCGATTGCGATCGCCTTGGGGGTGGGCG
>CAYODC010000377.1:2019-2247 GCA_964402575.1 uncultured Verrucomicrobiota bacterium | reverse complement strand
AGGCCGTTCCGCAGCGGCGAATCCGGCGGCAGGAACGCCGTGCCGCTCGTAACCCAGCTCGCCTTGTCGCTTTCCAGCCAGAAGCCGAACGCCTCGGGCTTGGACGGGAACCACGCCGCGCCGCGCAGCGCGGTCACGAGCTGCTCCATCGCGAACTCGCCGTAGTGCAGCTGTTCGAGCATCTCGCCGCCGCGATTCCACGCCTTCAACACGCTCCAGAACGTCCCG
>CAYODC010000377.1:0-2009 GCA_964402575.1 uncultured Verrucomicrobiota bacterium | reverse complement strand
CCGACGCCAGGCTGAAGATCGCCAGGGCCACCAACAGTTCGATCAGCGTGAACCCGATCCGCTTGTTCCGCCGCGCGCGCATCAGAGCACCTTCGGCTTCAGCGTGCGCACGCCGTCGCGGTTCTCGGGCACGTAGAGCATCTGCACCGCTTCTTCCATCGACTTCCGCTCGCCCTGCGCCCAGAACACGCGCGTCGTCATCTTGAACAAGCCTTCCTGCTCCTCGTCCTCCGCGCCGAAATCTTCGAGGGTCCGCGTCCAGGTCCAGCCCGCGGGGCCGCCTTCGAAGCCGCCGCTCTCCTGGCCCGCCTGGATTTCGTCGAGCAGGCGCAGCGGATTTTCCGCCTCCACCCGGCCGAACATGCGCCGGGCCATCTCGTAGTTGCGCGCCTGCCGCACCACCGCCAGCGCCCGCGACGCCGCCTCCACCAGCCCCACCAGCGCCGTGCCCAGGATCACCACCGCCAGCAAGACCTCCACCAGCGTCATGCCCGCTTTCGCCCCCCCCGGCCCCGGTCCATTCCTGAACCCTGCCCCCTGAACCCTGTCCCCCCCCCTAGTCACGCCCCACCTTCGCCTTCCCCGTCACGGCATCGACCCGGATGACCGTGCTGCGGTCCTCGCCGTCGCCGATCTGGATCTCGTAGCCCTCGCACATGCCGTTGGGATAATAGTTCACGTAATGGATGTCGTCGAACTCGCGCCCCCCGCGGAACGACACGATCTTCACCCCGTCCTCCAGCTTGCGCACCAGCACCGAAGCCGACGGCGCGGACTCCACCGGGGCGGCCCCCGGTTCCGTCGGCGTCTCCGCGCCCGACAACACCGCCCCCATCGTCCCGCCGGGAGGCGCCGCCCCGCCCACCGTCCCGAAAAACGCATCCGCCTTCGCGCCGGGCTGCCCCTGGTCCACCAGCTCCAGCGTCCCCTTGCGCTCGTCGAACAGGATCGCCATGTACCGCTGGCCCAGCACCGCCTTGGCCTGCGCGTTGCGGTGCACCATCATCACCGTCCGCACCGACAGCCGCAGCTTGGACCCCTGGAACGACCGCGCGAACATCGGCACCGCCACCGCCGCCGCCACGGCGATGATCACCGCCACCATCATGATTTCGATCAGCGTGAACCCCGCCCCCGCGCCCTGCCGCCGATGCCCCTTCATGACGCTTTCCGCCGCCTTCCACCAGCGGGAGCAAACCCCGCCTACTTGATGTCGTCCGAACTGCCGAAGCTGCCGTCCGGCCCCGCGGATTCCACCGTGTAGATGTTGCCGCTCTTCGAGAACCGGAATTCGTTGCCCCAGGGATCCTTCAGCGATTCCGCCTTGCGCAGGTACGGCCCGCTCCAGTTCAGCTCGTTGCCCTTGGTCATCAGGTTCTGCAGGCTTTCCGGCAGCTTCCCGTTGTCCGCCTCGTACAGATCGATCGCCGTGCTGATCGCCCCGACGCCCGCCTTCGCCGCCGACACCTGGCTCTGCCCCACGCGCCCGCCCAGCCGCGGAACCGCCACCGCCGCCAGAATACCAATGATGACCACGACCAGAATCAGCTCGATCATCGTGAAGCCGGCATCCCGCCGCTGGATTTCCTTGTCCCGTTTTTTCATCGTGCACCTCCGCTCCGCCAATCGGTTTTCCAAGTCGGGCCAACCTATCATATCCCCGACCCCTTCGCCCATCCCCTTTTTCAGCCCGTTCCCGCCGAACCGCCCGCAGGCGTCCCATACAGGTGGCACCAGACCTTGTGGCCCGCCACCCTCTGGCAGCCCGGCACCTCCTCGCCGCACACCGGCATCGCCTTGGGACAGCGCGGATGGAACGGGCAGCCGCGGGGAGGATTCGCCGCCGAAGGCGGCTCCCCCTGCAGCGCCCGGCGCTTGCGCTTCACCCCCGGCACCGGCACGGCCGCCACCAGCGCCTGGGTATAGGGATGCTTCGGCGCCTCCACCATCGTCGCCGCCGGCCCCACCTCCGCCAACCGCCCCAGGTACATCACCGCGATCCGGTGCGA
>CAYODC010000376.1:1832-2253 GCA_964402575.1 uncultured Verrucomicrobiota bacterium | reverse complement strand
CTCATTGCGGATCAAGTGGTCTGGCCGGCGGGGGCAGGGGAGGGCAAGGAATTGGGCAACAGATCCTGCGTTTCCCGGCGCAAGCGTTCCAGTTCTTCCTGTTCCATTCGAAGTCGCGCGCGTTCGGCAGCGGCGGCGATGGATCCTTTGGTCGGGATGCCATCGTCGCCCAAGGGCCATTCGTCGCCCCAGCGGTGGGGGGCGCTCCAATACCCTCCGGAGGGGCTGTTTTTTTCGCTGTAGACATATTCCCAGGGGAGGGATCCGGCGAGGGAGAAGGCTTTTTGGGCGGCCATGTCGCGGCCGGCACGTTCGATGGTTTTCAGAAGGGCATTGTTCTTGGTCCGGTCATACTCGACCTTGGCCACCACGAGGACCTGATCGTGAACCAGCTTGAGGCCATCGATCAGGGAGACGTATT
>CAYODC010000376.1:0-1822 GCA_964402575.1 uncultured Verrucomicrobiota bacterium | reverse complement strand
TTCCCCAGGCGGTATCCTTGATAAATCCTCCAAACCGGTCGAGGAACGTGATGCGGGCCATGGTGATCAGATCCTTAACGATGGTATGGACTTGCGCGGCGGCCCGGACATTGGGGGATACGAAGAGGGTTTCCGTCATGCCGCGGTCGCCTTCCATTTCGCCTTTGACGATAACGGTTTGGAGCTTGTTGCGCAGCTTGGGGGGGGTGAGTTCCTTGGGATCAGGAAAGACGATGGAATAGTAGAGCGGAGCGTCCACGATGCGTTGCGCCAAGGGAATGATGCCGCCGTTGAGAAGGTCATAGAGGAGGGCCATGTGGGATTCGGCCTTGTCCAACTCGCAGAAGACGATGACATCGCGGCCGAGGAGATTCATGATGGAATTGCCCGAGATCCAGAGATCTTCATCCACTTCGTTGCGAAAATAACCGGTGGAGTGGAATCCGAGGCGCTTGCTTTTAGGGTCCGGGAAGCCGCCAACGGCATAGATGGCGGCATCCTGGACGCCGCCTTCGGCATTTTTCCGGTAGGTGACGATCATGGCGGAAACGCTGCCGAGTTTCAGGTTGGCGTCGGTGGCCATGCCGAGGTCGACGACGGTTTTAAGCCGGTCGACAAGTTCGGGGTTGTCGCCAAAGAGGGAGAGCAAATAACTGTCGGAAAGGACGTCTTCTGCGGGTGCCCCTTCGACGGTTTCCCCTGATTCGAGCAAATGGCGCAGGTGCTGGACGCCGCCGTAGGTGGTTTGGACAACATCGAAAGTCCGCCATCCCACGTAGGCGCCGGCTCCAAGGGCGGCGAGGAGGCAGATCGCAAGGCTTCGAATCCATATTTTACGCATGGCGGGAACTTTCTCTGGGCGAACAGTCCTATTGCAAATATAGACGAAAGCACTTTCCGGCACAAGCGGGAAAGGAAAAAAGAAAAGGTGCCGCCGGATGTTCGGCGTTCCGGGGCGGGAGCGGGGCTTGGATCATCGGGAGAGGGCAGATGCGGAAGGCGCGTAAAAACACGGCGAGCAGAGGTTGGGGGCACCGGGGCGGAGCGGCGAGGGAAGTGAAGCGTTTTTGCTTTGATTCGGCCCATGGCGAACGGTATAGTTGCAGTTGAATCGGAGGCTTCGACAAGCCCCGGGCGGAGATGTTGGAACTTGCAGCAGGCGAGGAGCGCGCGAATGAAACCCGGAATCTTGGCTAGGCGCAGCGGAAGAGTGTTAGCGGGATGCTGTTTGGCAGTTCTTGTGCCGGCGACATGCTGGGGGGAAGCCATGCTGCAATTTTTCAACGCGAGCTGGAACGAGATTGCCGAGAAGGTGCCCGAGCTGGCTGAGGCGGGGTATTCGTCGGTGTGGCTGCCGCCGCCGGCGAAAGCCAACGGGGGGTATTCGGTGGGGTACGATCTGTTTGATCCGTTCGATTTGGGGCAAAAGGACCAGCGCGGGACGATCGCCACACGCTACGGCACGAAGGCAGACCTGCACAACCTGGTCGAGCTGTGCCACCGCTTTGGCATCCGTGTCTATTTCGACAACATCATGAACCACCGGGCCTATGATGTGCCGGGCTACAACGAGACTACGCCGATTGATGTCTTTCCGGGGATGGTGGCCGAGGATTTTCATCTGCGCACCACCTCTGACGGCTTTTACCGCAAATGGGACAATACCCGCGACTGGCAGGATGCCTGGCAGGTAATGCATCTGGGGCTGTCGGACCTGCTGGACATCGCCCACGAGACGCCCAATCAAAATTTCGGTGCCACCGAGGGCAGTTGGCACGACAAGCCGTCCATCGTGCGCCATCCCTACAACCCCGAGTTCTAC
>CAYODC010000375.1:0-2254 GCA_964402575.1 uncultured Verrucomicrobiota bacterium | reverse complement strand
CTACACGGCGTCGTGCACGGATCTGGATGTGATCCTGCCGGAATGGGCGGGGCAAGGGGGGCGCGCGGCGATTTTGGCGCGGCTGCGCGATCCGGCGGAGCGGGCGAAAATCCGCGCGGAGATGGCGGCGGCGCGGGAGGAAGCCTATTGGGAGGGGGTATGGATCGGGAGCACGCGGCATGCGGACAACGCGGAGTTCGCGGGCCAGCCGCTGATGGCGGCGGCAGAGGCGTGGAAGGTGCATCCGCTCGACGCGGCGCTGCGGTTCATGGAGACGGACGAGCTGTTCACGGGGGGGATCTTCTTCGGCATGAGCGAGGAGAATATGTGGCGGATTTTGGGGGAGCCGTGGGTGATGATCGGTTCCGACGCGTCGATCCGGGCGCCGTGGGGGCCGCTGAGCCATGACCATCCGCATCCGCGCGCGTATGGGACGTTCGGGCGTTTTCTGCGGGCGGCGCTGGATGGGAAGACGGTTTCCGTCGGCGAGGCGGTGCGGAAGATGACGAGCCTGCCGGCGGAGCAGTTCAGGCTGAAGGACCGGGGGGTGTTGCGCGCCGGGGCGTTTGCGGACGTGGTGGTGGTGGATCCGGCGGGGGTGAGGGATCGGGCGACCTATGAGAAGCCGCACCAGTTTTGCGAGGGGGTGTCGGCGGTGTGGGTGAACGGGGTGGCGACGGTGCGCGGCGGGCGGGAAACGGGGGAGCGCGGGGGGCGATATCTGACGGGTTGAAAACGGGGACAACCACGGATGGACACGGATGGGGAAGACGGGTTGAGGGGAGAAGAGGGATCGGGGACAATCCCGGATGGACACGGATGGTGGGGGGAAGAGGATGGGGTGAGAAATGGATTTTAGGAGGGCCCGCTTCTATGCGGGCCGGATCGGGATCGGAAGAGCGGACGGGGTGGAACCCGTCCCTCCAGGGGGCGGGAATGTGGAATTGGTTTGTTGAGGGGCGGCTTGTTGCGGCCGATACGGTCCCGGGGGAAGACAGAAGCGAAAACCGGGGAGGGCATAATCTATATCAATATAGGGATCATAATCCGCATATATTAATATATTTGCGGATTATGTTCATTTATCGTACATTCGTGGTGAAAAGTTGAGGGCGAGGCATGATTCCGCGGATTCTCCAGAAATCAATTCAAGAGCGGCTGAACCAAGGCAAGGCGATCCTGCTGATGGGGGCGCGCCAAGTGGGGAAGACGACCTTGCTGAAGCAACTGTTTCGGGATGCGGATACGTTGTGGCTCAACGCGGATGAACTGGACGTGCAGGCGCTGTTCGCCCAGGCCACGTCGACGCGCCTGAGAAGCGTATTCGGCAACAAAAAGATCGTGGTGATCGACGAGGCCCAGCGGATCGCCGACGTCGGGCTCAAACTCAAACTGATCATCGACGAAGTTCCGGATGTCCAGTTGGTGGCCACGGGCAGTTCGTCGTTTGAATTGGCCAATCGGGTGAACGAGCCGCTGACAGGGCGAAAATGGGAATACAAGTTGTTCCCGCTGTCCTTCGGCGAAATGGCGGCGCATCACGGCGTGCTGGAGGAGAAGCGGCTGATTCCGCAGCGGCTGGTTTACGGGTATTATCCGGACGTTGTTTGCCATGCCGGGTCGGAGCGGGAACGGCTGGTGGAATTGGCCAGCAGCTATCTGTTCAAGGACATTCTGGCCTGGGAGCGGCTGCGCAAGCCGGAATGCCTGGTGAAGTTGCTCCAGGCGTTGGCGTTTCAAGTCGGGTCCGAGGTCTCGTTCCGCGAACTGGGCGAGATGACGTCGCTGGATCCCAAGACCATCGAGAAATACGTGGTTCTGCTGGAGCAGTGCCATGTCGTTTTCCGACTGGGTTCCTTTCATCGCAACCTGCGAAACGAACTCAAGAGCAGCCGGAAGTTCTATTTCTTTGACAACGGGATCCGGAACGCGCTGATCGCGAATTTCAACGGACCGGAATTGCGGCAGGACGTCGGCGCCTTGTGGGAGAATTTCGTCGCCTCGGAGCGGATCAAAGCCTTGCACTACCGGATGCTGCACCGCAACTGCTGGTTCTGGCGGACCGCCGCGCAAAAAGAAGTGGATTGGCTGGAGGAAGGGGATGGTCGGCTGACGGCCAGCGAATTCAAATGGAATCCGCGCAAGACCGTTAAGTTGCCTGGGGCATTTTCGGCGGCTTATCCGGATGCTGCCTTTCGGGTCGTTCACCCTGATAATCTTGAAGATTTTCTGAACGGATAGCGGAACCGGGAAC
>CAYODC010000374.1:0-2264 GCA_964402575.1 uncultured Verrucomicrobiota bacterium | reverse complement strand
GCGGTTTTCCACACTGTGGAAAAAAGTTTTCCATGGCGTGGAAAAACCGGGGTGGCGATTGGGGGGGGGCAGGGGGGGTATTGGGATGGCGTTTGGATTGACTTTGGGGTTTCATCGATGTTACAAATTTGTTTGTTTGCTATGTGCTATTTATTCACATTGACCGAGACAGCACCGCGGGCGGGATTGCGGTGCGGGGCGGGGATTGATGGGGAAGGGCGGGGCGGTGGGGATCATTCTTTCCGGATGGAACAGCCACGAACCAGGAAGACACCATGACCAGACAGATTGTATTGAGCCCGGTGACGCGCATTGAAGGGCATTTGGCGGTTCATACGCACGGGGAGCCGACGGGGGAGGGGAAGGCGCACCGGGTGACGGAGGCGCATTGCGAGGGGGAGATGTTCCGGGGGTTCGAGACGGTCTTGCGGGGGCGGGATCCGCTGGATGCGCAGCAGTTCGTGCAGCGGATCTGCGGGGTGTGTCCGATCGCGCACGGGATGGCGTCGTGCCTGGCGCAGGACATGGCGTACGGGATCCGGCCGAACCGCAACGGGCGGGTGCTGCGCAACCTGATTTCGGTGGCGGACTACCTCCAGTCGCACATCACGCATTTTTATCACTTGAGCGCGCTGGATTTCGTGGACGTGACGGCGGTGCTGCAGTACACGGGGAACGACCGGGTGCTGCAGCGGCTGAAGAAGTGGGTGGCGGATTCGCTGGACCGGAGCAAGCGGGGGAACGAGCTGTATCCGGCGGCGCCGTTTTTGCCGCGCTACGAGGGCGACTACGTGAAGGACGTGGAGGCGAACTGCGCGCTGCTGGCGCACTACGTGGAGGCGCTGGACATGCGGCGGGTGGCGGAGGAGATGGCGGCGGTGTTCTGCGCGAAGCTGCCGCACAGCACGTCGCTGTTTCCGGGCGGGGTGACGCAGGCGCCGACGCTGGAGCGCATCCTGGCGTACCGGTCGCGGCTGAAGCAGCTGCAGGAATTCATTGAACACCGGTTCATGGGCGACGTGATGACGGCGGCGCAGGCGTTTCCGCAGTACTGGGAGATGGGGAAGGGCTACGGGGACCTGCTGTGCTACGGGATGTTCGAGATGGACGAGGCGGGGACGAAGTTCTTTCCGGGCGGGACGTGGATGGACGGGAAGGTGGGGGAGGTGGATGTGCGGCAGATCAAGGAAGACGTGGGGTTCGCGCGGTTTTCGTCGCCGTCGGGGCAGCATCCGTCGCGGGGGGCGACGGTGGCGGATCCGCGGAAGGCGAAGGCGTACACGTGGATCAAGGCGCCGCGGTACGGGGGCCGGCCGATGGAGGTGGGGCCGCTGGCGCGGGTGATGGTGCTGATGGGGGCGTCGAAGGCGTCGCCGCAGAAGAAGGAAGTGGAGGGGTTGCTGAAGTCGCTGGGGCTGGGGGCGGAGAAGATGGTGTCGGTGCTGGGGCGCCACCTGTGCCGGGTGCTGGAGTGCAAATGGCTGGCGGAGCAGGCGTTCGAGTGGATCGAGGAGCTGGAGGTGGATGGACGTCCGGCCAACGAGTTCACGTTGCCGGAGAAGGCGGAGGGGTACGGGCTGACGGAGGCGTCGCGCGGGGCGCTGGGGCATTGGATTTCGATCGAGGGCCACAAGATCTCGAATTACCAGTGCGTGGTGCCGACGACATGGAATTGTTCGCCGCGGGACGATGCGGGAAAGCCAGGCCCGGTGGAGAAGGCGCTGGAGGGCGTGGTGGTGGCGGATCCGGATCAGCCGCTGGAAGTGGGGCGGGTGGTGCGGTCGTTCGACCCCTGCCTGGCGTGCGCGGTGCATTGAGGCGAAGGCAGAAGGACGCGAGGGAACGGGAATCGAAAGGGCCGGGGCGCGGGGCGCCGCGGCCGGAGGAACGGAGCCAATGAGAGCAATCAGTCGACGGGATTTTCTGAAGATGGGCACGGCGCTGGCGGCGGCGACGGGGCTGGCGCATGTGCCGAGCGAGGTGCTGGCGCAGGGGCTGGAGAAGCTGTTCGGGAAGCAGATCAAGGTGCTGTGGCTGCAGGGGCAGTCGTGCAGCGGGTGTTCGGTGTCGCTGCTGAACGCGGACAATCCGTTCATCCTGGAGGTGGTGACGGAAATCGTGTCGATGGTGTTCCACCAGACGATTTCGGCGGCGCAGGGGGAGGTGGCGATGAAGCTGCTGGACGAGGCCACGGCAAAGGAGGACTACATTCTGGTGGTGGAGGGGTCGGTGCCGGCGAAGATGCCGGAGGCCTGCATGATCGC
>CAYODC010000373.1:1322-2265 GCA_964402575.1 uncultured Verrucomicrobiota bacterium | reverse complement strand
CCGGCGGATGCGGCACCCCCAGATAGTCCGACGCCACCGCCAGCTCGCCCGAATCCTCCAGCGTCAGCGTCGGCGCCAGCGTGTAGAAATAGACGCCGAACGTCGCCACCAGCACCACCCAGAACGCCCTCCAGTCCGTCCGGCGAAAGAACGCGCCCGTCAGGTTGTCCAGAAAGTCCGCCTGCGCCTGGCCCGCCAGTTTCTCGATCTGCTTCTCCGAAGCCTTCGTCAATGTCATCGCTCTTCTCCGCCGGGGTCAGCCCTTGAATCTTGAATCTTCCGGTTGAATCAGGGGGCTGGTTTCGAGGGTTCCAGCGCGGCCAGCCGCGCCTCCAGTTCCTTGACCTTCTCTTTCAGCTTGGGCAGGCCGGCCACGTGGGCCAGCGACTTCCCGAACTCCAGGCGCGGCACCGCCGGCGCCCCGAGGTACATCTGTCCCCCCGCCAAATCGCTCGGCACCCCCGCCTGCGCCCCGATCACCGCGTCGTCGCCCACCGTCAGGTGGCCCGCCAGTCCCGCCTGGCCCGCGCAGATCACGCGCTTGCCCAGCGTCGTCGTCCCCGCCATCCCCACCTGCGAACACAGCACCGAATGCTCGCCGATGACGCAGTTGTGGGCGATCATCACCAGGTTGTCCACCTTGGTCCCCTTGCCCACCCGCGTCTCGCCGAACCGCGCGCGGTCCACCGTCGCGTTCGCGCCGATCTCCACGTCGTCCTCCAGCACCACGATGCCGGTCTGCGGAATCTTGGTCCGCACGCCCTTCGCATCCACCGCGTACCCGAAGCCGTCGCCGCCGATGACCGCCCCGTTCTGCAAAATCACCCGGTCGCCCAGCACGCACCGCTCCCGTACGCTGGAAAACGGATAGAGCAGGCAGTCCCGCCCCAACCGGGCCTGGTGCCCCACGTAGGTCTGCGGATACAGCGTCGTCCCCCCCCCG
>CAYODC010000373.1:0-1312 GCA_964402575.1 uncultured Verrucomicrobiota bacterium | reverse complement strand
ACGCGCCGACGGACACCCCCTCCCCCAGCCTCGCCTCCGGCGACACCACCGCCTGCGGATGCACCCCGCGCGGCATTGCCACCGCCGGCGGCGCAAACAGCGCGCACGCCGCCGCGAACGCGCCCTCCACGTCCGCCACTCGCAACAGCACCGGCTTCGGCGAAGCAATCGCCGCATCCTGGGGCACGATCACCGCCGTGGCCTCGCTCGCCGCCACCGCCGCCAGATAGCGCGGACGGCCCGCAAACGAAAGCTGCCCCGGCCGCGCCGTCTTCAGGTCGGCCACGCCCGCCACCGCCGCCGCCGCATCCCCCTCCAGCACCGCGCCCAGCTTCGCCGCCAGGTCGCCCGTCGTCCAGGTAGCCACCGCCCGCCCCGCCCTATTCCGCCACCGCCGCCGCCGAGCCCTTCAGCCGCTCCACCAGCTTCTCCGTCACGTCCAGTTCCGGATTCGCGTAAATCACCAGCGGAATCATGTTCATGGTCTGGCCCGAACGGTCCAGCACCAGGTCGTACCCCTCGTCCTTCGCAAACGCCACGACCTCTTTCATCAGCTCGTCCACGATCCCCTGGCGCGACTTCATCACCTGCTCGCGCAGCCGCTTCAGCTTCGTCTCCTGCGTCCGACGCACGCGCAACTGGAACTCCTGCAGCTCCGTCAGCTTGTCTTCGGCCTCGGCGCGCTTGAGCGTCCGGGCCTCCTCCGTCAGGATCGGGCTCCGGGCCGCCTCGCGCAGCTTGGACACTTCCTCCTCCAGCGCACGCCCCTCCGCCACCATCTTCTCCATCTCGCCCTCGATCTCCCCCTCGGCCTTCTTGAGTTCCGCGTCGGCCGCCTGCGTCTTCGGATGCGCCGTGAACACCTTGTCGAGATCCGCCGTCGCAATCTTGAGCTCGGCCGCTCCACAGCTCGCCGCCAGGAATACCGCCGTCCAGCCCGCCATCCACAACCGTTTCATTTGCATCCGATCGTTCCTTTCCTTCGAAAAACACTACAATCCGGCATTCTCCAATACGGCCATCCCCTTGGAAAGCACAAAAGGGGGCTTGCGCCCGAAGCGAAGCCTGCCTCCCCCCACTCGTTTTCCGCCGGCCAGGCCCCGCCGGCTACTTGCGCAGCAACGCCCCCGCCACCAGCCCGATTCCCGCCGACGCCAGCAGCGCATACGACGTCTTCAGCGTCACCACCTTTGAAAAGAGATTCACCGAGACGCGCCCCTGCGTCATCAGCAGCACCAGAATAAACACCGCCAGAATCGCCAGGCCCGCTATCATGGATTTCGTCATGCGACCATTCCCTTTCCACTTCGGC
>CAYODC010000372.1:0-2266 GCA_964402575.1 uncultured Verrucomicrobiota bacterium | reverse complement strand
GAGGGTGTCGTAGCGGTCGTAGCCGGGATTGAACCAGCAGGCGTTCAGGCTGAGTTCGCGGCGGACGATGAGTTGTTCGAGGAAGGCGTCGGTGGCGGCGCGGGGGGCGTCGGAGTCCCGGACGCGCAGGGCGATTTCAAGGGGGGAGATCTGGCCGAAATGGAGGTAGGGGGAGAGGCGGGAGCAGCCATCGAGGACGGGGTCGCCGCCGTCGCGGTCGTAGTCGGCGAGGCGGTGGGCGAGGAAGCGGTCGAGGAGCTTGCGGGCGGCGGTGGGGCCGCCGGTGAAGCGTTCGGAGGGGGGGACGCTTTCATCGACGCCGAGGCGGCGGCAGAGGGCGGCCGGATCGTCGAGGGAGAGGGAGCGCCGGACGAGCTGGGTCGATGGGCGGAGGGGGGCGGTCGGCGCCAGCGGATGCAGGAAATCCGGGAGGATCCGGTGGAGGCGGGGCCGGAGGGTGCGGGCGGCGAACTCTTCGTGGTCGGAGGCGAGGGCGACGGGGACGATGGCGTCGGATTCGACGAGGACGAACGGGCAGGCGACGAGGCGGGTGACGGCATTGCGCCATTCGCGCTGGATGCGGAGGTAGCCGACATCGCCGACGAGGAGGGCGGCTTTTCGGGCAAGTTCCGGCACGACGGTTTCGGGCGGGCCCATGCGAATGCAGAGGCCGATGCCGCGGGCGGCGAGACGTTGTTGGGTGTCGCGGAGGCCTTCGAGCATGAACTGGTAGTGGCGGCGGTTGGCGTCGGGAAAGGCGGTGAGGGCGAAGGTCGCCAGCACGGGCAGGCGGAGGGCGTTGGCCTGGGCGATGGCGTATTCGAGGGCGTGGTTGTATTCGGCGCGCTGGGACTGCTGCATCCAGTAGAGGATGTATTGTCCGTGGGCCGGGGAGAGGCGGTTCAGGGGGTGGAGGCGGGCGTCGTGGATCATGAAGGTTTCCCGAGATGTTCAGCGGCGCGCATGCCGTCGATGGCCGAGCTGACGATGCCGCCGGCGTAGCCGGCGCCTTCGCCGGCGGGATAGAGTCCGCGGACGCTGACGGACTCGCCGCGGTCGTCGCGCAGCACCCACAGCGGGCTGGAGCTGCGGGTTTCGGGTGCGTAGAGGAGGGCGTCTTCGAGCTGGACGCCGTTCAATTCGCGGAGCATGGGGGGGAGGGCGGATTCCAAGGTGCGGATGATCCATTCGGGCAGGATGGAGCGGAATTCCACGGGCGTGGCGCGGGGGCAGGAGGCGTTTTCGGGGAGGTCGGCGGAGACTTGCTGTGTCAGGAAATCCACGAGGCGGGCGGCGGGCACGCGGTAATCGGAACCGGCGGCGGCGAAGGCGGCGCGTTCGAGGGTTCGCTGGAATTGGGCGCCGGCGAGGGCGGGGATTTCGTGGGCGGGGTAGTCGGCGGGGGTGACGGGGACGAGGAAGGCGGCGTTGCCGTTGGTCAGGGCGCGGCGGGAGCCGCTCATGCCGTTGGTGGTGAGCAGGCCGGGTTCGGAGGCGCAAGCGATGACCTGTCCGCCGGGGCACATGCAGAAGCTGTAGCAGGGGCGCGTGCCGTTTTCCTCGCGGCGGGTGAGGCGGAAGCTGGCGGCGGCGAGGCGGGGATCGTCGGCGAAGCGTCCGTACTGGGCGCGGTTGATGGCGGGCTGGGGGATTTCGAGCCGGACGCCGACGGCGAAGGGCTTGGGTTGGAGGGCCACGCCCCGCCGGGCGAGCAGGGCATGGACATCGCGGGCGCTATGGCCGGTGGCCAGGATGCAGGCGGAACAGTCGGTTTCTTGGCCGTTGATGACGAGACCGCGCAGCCGGCCGGCGTCGAGGTGGAGGTCGTCGAGGCGGGATTGGAAGCGGACTTCGCCGCCGGCGGCGGCGATGCGTTCGCGGAGGCGGGCGACGACTTCGAGGAGGCGGTCGCTGCCGACGTGGGGTTCGGCGTCGACGAGGACCGAGTCGCCGGCGCCGCAGGAATGGAGCAGGTCGAGGAAGGTGCGGATATGGCCGCGGTCCTTGCTGCGGGCGGTGAGTTTGCCGTCGGAGAAGAGGCCGGCGCCGCCTTCGCCGTAGAGCACGTTGCTTTCGGGGTCGAGGAGGCCGTGGTTCCAGAAGCGGGCGACCTTGGCGGCGCGGGGGGCGGCGGGTTCGCCGCGGTCGATGAGCAGGGGCCGGGCGCCGGCCATGGCCAGTGGGTAGGCGGCCATGAGGCCGGCGGGGCCGGCGCCGACGACGATGGGCCGGGGAGAGGAGGCGGGCCAGGGAATGGAGAGGGGCG
>CAYODC010000371.1:1964-2266 GCA_964402575.1 uncultured Verrucomicrobiota bacterium | reverse complement strand
AAGGGAATGGCGGACGCGGACTGGTGGCCGCGACTGGTGGACGTGCGGACGAATCCGACGCTGTTCCTGGTGCTGGCGTATTCGGTGAGGAGGCTGCCGTACATGGTGCGCAGCGCGGTGGCGGGCCTGCAGCAGACGAGCGCGACGTTCGAGGAGGCCGCGTGGAACCTGGGGGCATCGCCGGCGACGACGCTGCGGCGGATCACGCTGCCGCTGATCATGGCGAACCTGATCGCGGGGACGCTGCTGACGTTTGCGTTCAGCATGCTGGAGGTGAGCGACAGCCTGATGCTGGCGCAGCA
>CAYODC010000371.1:0-1954 GCA_964402575.1 uncultured Verrucomicrobiota bacterium | reverse complement strand
TCACGAAGGCGATTTTCGAGCTGTTCCAATTGCTGGGGACGGGCAAATACGTGGCGGCGGCGCTGGGGGTCTGGGCGATGGCGTTCTTGACGGCGACGCTGGCGGGCAGCAGCTTGCTGCTGGGAAAGAAGATGGGGGCCGTGTTCCGGGCGTAGGTGCCGGCGTGGCGGGCGCGTCGGGGGCAGGCGGGGAATCCGCTCGACCGGGAAGGGGCTGGCGCTTTACGATAGGCAATTGTTGGAAACGGCCCTTTCCCATGCCTTCCAAGGCGTCCGTAGCTCAATTGGACAGAGCTTCTGACTTCGGATCAGAAGGTTACAGGTTCGAGTCCTGTCGGACGCGCCACAAGTGTGTGTGGGGGCGGCTTTCAAGGGAATCCGGTTGCTTGACGGGCTGGAGGCGCAGGAATAGACTGCGCCATGGTTGGTTGGGTCCTGACCCGGGGACCGGCCGGCCTGGAGCGGACAAGGAGACCATAATGAGAAAATTGATTGCCAGCGTGGCCATGGTGACCCTGATGGGTTGCTTGACGGGTTGTTTTGAAGAAGATTCCCGGGAGAAGGCCAAGCGGGTCACTTTTGAGAACATGTCCGGGTACACGGTCGCAGTCATTCCCTTGACGATCGAATGGGGGGGCTTCACCTTGGCGCCGGGGCAGCGCGTGAAGCTCAAGGACATCGATAACGTGGATTACCGGTACGAGCCATCGGAACGGGTACAGGAGGGCATCGCCTCCACCGAGCGATACATCGTCTTCGTGGATGCACCGCCTTCCGAGGGGTTCTAGGCCGCAAGGGGCCGGCGAGAGCCGGGAGGAGGCGCCGCAGGCCGCCTTCCAGGCAGGGAACGGATGGACGCCTGGCGGGGGCCTGTCGGCAGGCCACCAGAGGCTTCGCCGGGGGAACAGAATGCGTACGGGGGATCAGTGAGGAGTGGAGAGATGAAAATCGGACTGGGATCGGATCACGGCGGATTTGAAATGAAGCAGAAGATCAAGGGTCTTCTGGCGGGCCGGCCGGGCATCGAGGTGACGGATTTCGGGACCTACAGTCCGGAGTCGGCGGATTATCCGGATTTCGCGATCGAGGTGGCGCGCCGGGTGTCGGACGGGACGCTGGAACAGGGAATGCTGGTATGCACGACGGGGGTCGGCATGAGCATGGCGGCGAACAAGTTTCCGCGGGTGCGGGCGGCGCAGGTGTTCAACGCCCGGATGGCGAAGATGGCGCGGGAGCACAACAACGCCAATGTGCTGGCGCTGGGGGCGGCGGTGACGCCGATGGAGGAGGTTCCGGCGATTCTCGAGGAGTGGCTGGGGGCTTCGTTCGAGCCCGGGACGCGCCATGAGCGGCGGGTCTTGAAGATCAACGCCTGTGCGATGCGGGTGACGGAGCCGGAGGCGATTCACGAATGCGACACCGATTTATACGCGGCGATCCAAGGGGAGGGGAAGCGCCAGCGGCAGAACATCGAGCTGATTGCGTCGGAAAACTACGTGAGCCGGGCGGTGCGCGAGGCGCAGGGTTCGGTGCTGACGAACAAGTATGCGGAGGGCTATCCCGGCAAGCGCTATTACAACGGGTGCGAGTTCGTGGACGAGGCCGAGCGGTTGGCGATCGAGCGGGCCAAGCGGCTGTTCGGGGCGGAGCACGCGAACGTGCAGCCGCACAGCGGTAGCGGGGCCAACATGGCCGTGTATTTCGCGATGCTGCAGCCCGGGGACACGATACTGGCGATGAGCCTGGCCCATGGCGGGCACCTGACGCACGGGCACAAGGTCAATTTTTCGGGCCGTTATTTCAACGTGGTGCCCTACGGGGTGCATCCAGAGACGGAGCGCATCGACTACGACCAGGTCGAGAAGCTGGCGGCCGAGCACAAGCCGCGGATGATCTGCGCGGGGGCCAGCGCCTATTCGCGGATCATCGATTTCAAGCGCCTGCGGGCGATCGCC
>CAYODC010000370.1:0-2271 GCA_964402575.1 uncultured Verrucomicrobiota bacterium | reverse complement strand
ATTTCCAGGGCTATGCGAAGGTGGATCTGGACCGGAAGGATCCGTGGCAGTTCAAGAATTTCCTGGTACAGGACTAGGGCCGGGAGTGGAACAGCCTTATTAACGCAAGAGGCGCCAGAGACGCAAAAGGAACGCAAACGCCGGGCGGGTTGCAGGGGGGGGCAGCCTGGGGCCGGAAGAGGAACAGCCCTTGAACGCAACAGCGGCGAGCGATGCGAAAGATGCGCCAACGCCGGAGCGGGACATCGGCGGAGGGCGATGGTGTTGGGGATGAGCGTTTGTTGGATTGGGGGACTGGCGGGACAGAGAAGGAATCGAGAACAATCAGGGGAAAACGGCCGGGATGGAGCCCGGCCCTCCAGAGAACCGCTCTGCCCGCCGGTTTTCGGCGCTGGAGGGACGACCTGCGTGTCGTCTGGGTTCGTGGCCAGAACATCCCAAGAGAAAAAAAGAGGATCCCGGCGGGGCGGCGACGCCGCAATGGAAGAAAGACAATCTTAATGTATTCAGCATCAACATGTTGTGAATAACCTGGCAAAATCGCGATTATTCCTACCTAAGTATTGACACGTAGGCGGATATTCGCGTATCTTTTCTATCAGTGCAAGAGGTGTTGACAGTCTTGCCAGTGATGATTTAAAAAAGAAACGCAATCGGAGTAATGATCATGAAAAAGACAATGATGCTGATGGCTGGAGCGTTGATCGCGTCCGTCGTCGTGGCCTCCGCACAGGAAGTCCTGAGTGCCAACGCCGTGGGATATATCAAGAAAACTTTGCCGGCGGGGGGTGATCTGATTGCTATCACAATACCCTTGGACAATATGAATGCGGATTCCAATGTATGGGGTGCAACTTCTATTGCACAGGAATCCCCGACGGGCTCGACTGTTTATTTCTGGGATCCAGGATCTCAAGGATGGGTTATTGGCACAAAGGTCGCGAATAAGGGTTGGCAGACAACGACCAACCGTGTGGTACTTCCAGGTGAAGGTTTCTTTTTGAAAGGGCCGGCTGAAACTAATTATAATGTAGATGTCACGATCACGGGAGAAGTGCCAGCTGACACTTCACTTCAACGTGCTATCCCGGGGGGGAATGCCTTTGGAGCCTTGGGAAATCCTTATCCAGTTGATAAGGCGTGGGGTGAGATGTCTGCAGCATCCAATGCAACGGCTGGCTCAACAGTTTATTTCTGGGATACTGGCGCACAGGGTTGGGTTATGGGAACTAAAGTGTTGAATAAGGGTTGGCAGACGACAAGCAATCGCGTTATCCAAGCCGGCGAAGGATTTTTGCTGAAAGAGGCTGCTTCGGTGACAACATGGACCGAAAGCAAGCCCTACACTTGGCCTTAGATCGGTCATTATTCGGATCGCACTTTAAAAAGAACTGATTAGGAGAAAAAAATGAAGAAGTATGTGGCATTTGTCTTTGCCTTGGCGCTCGCGACATCAGTCGCTATGGCGGCTGTTGGTATTTCATGGTCGACTCAATATGGCGTCTACGATCACAATGCTAGCGATCTGACCGGCGGTAGTAACGCAATGCTTGATAGTTATAGTGCTATTTGGCAGCTTATCTATGCTGGCGCAAATAATGCTATCGATTCTATTCCGGCAGGTGTTGTACCTTCCGCCGGTACGGCGATCATTGATGATAACTACGTATATGGCGACGATGTGGTCTGGGCTCAGCGTACCATTGCTCAGGGTGGCGGCGTAGCATCTGAAGATGGAACAAGCTGGGACAATTGGATGCTGAACAATCCGGCTGGAGTCACGACATTTTCATCTTCATGGTCAACGGCAGGTTTCGTTTATCAGCGCATTTTCGAAACAACAGTGTTTGGCACCGTATCTAATGGGGATTATTATCATGAGAGTGGGTTGTTTGCGTACAACGCGTCGTGGCCCGGTGCGCCAACACCTCCAGATGGGTTCCTCGTTGATTTTACCTCTGGGGGCGTTCAGCCTACGACTCAAATAACCGCGATTCCGGAGCCGGCGACGATGAGCCTGTTGGGCTTGGGTGCGTTGGTAATGGCGATTCGCCGCCGTCGCGCGTAATCTTCTGCCATTGGCAGATGCGGCCCGGCCGGGTTATCCGGCCGGGTTTTTCTTTGTCCATAGAGATTTTGAGGGGGGGGGAGGGAAGGGCACGGCTGCTGGAATCCGTGGGCAGCCCATGACGTTCTCACACGGGGGCACGAAGACGAGGAGGGGAAGGCGTTGTCGATGATGGGGCCGAGGGTTCCCGATGGGCGGATGGG
>CAYODC010000369.1:803-2272 GCA_964402575.1 uncultured Verrucomicrobiota bacterium | reverse complement strand
TTCCTGGTGGACCGGAACTTTTTCTTTGCGCGGCCGGACCTGATCAGCGCGGGGCGGACGCTGTTCGGGGCGAAGCCACCGAAGGGGCAGGAGATGGAGGACCAGTATTTCGGGGCGATTCCGGAGCGGGTGCTGGCGTTCATGCTGGAGGTGGAGCGCGAGCTGTACAAGCTGGGGGTGCCGGTGAAAACGCGGCACAACGAGGTGGCGCCGGGGCAGTACGAGCTGGCGCCGGTGTATGAGAACGCCAACGTGGCGGCGGACCACCAGTACCTGACGATGACGATCTTGCAGCGGGTGGCGCAGAAGTACGGGATGGCCTGCCTGCTGCACGAGAAGCCGTTTGCGGGGATCAACGGGTCGGGCAAGCACCTGAACTGGTCGCTGGGGACGAAGAGCGCGAACCTGCTGGAGCCGGGCGACACGCCGCAGAGCAACATGCAGTTCCTGGCGTTCTGCGCGGCGGTGATCCGCTCGGTGGACAAATACGCGCCGCTGCTGCGGGCATCGGTGGCGCACGCGGGAAACGACCACCGGCTGGGGGCGAATGAAGCGCCGCCGGCGATCCTGTCGATCTTCCTGGGCGACCAGTTGACGGAGGTATTCGAGAACATCGCCAAGGGCGTGTCGGGCAAGTCGAAGAAGCCGGGGACGCTGACGGTGGGCGTGGACACGCTGCCGCCGCTGCCGAAGGATGCGGGCGACCGCAACCGGACGAGCCCGTTTGCGTTCACGGGGAACAAGTTCGAGTTCCGCGCGGTGGGCTCGAGCCAGTCGGTGGCCGGGCCGCTGGTGATCCTGAACACGATCATGGCGGACTCGCTGGACTACATTTCGAGCGAGCTGGAGGCGGCCAAGTCCAAGACGCCGGAAGCGCTGGGGGCGGCGGTGCAGAAGGTGATCCAGAAAATCATGAAGGATCACGGGCGGATCATCTTCAATGGCGACGGGTACACGGATGTGTGGCAGAAGGAAGCGGCGAAGCGCGGGCTGCCGAACGCGCGCAACACGGCCGAGGCGATTCCGGCGTGCCAGACAAAGGTCAACGACGACGTGCTGTCGCGGTTCAACGTGCTGTCGGTGCGGGAATTCCACAGCCGCAACGAAATCTACCTGGAGAAGTACATCAAGGATGTGATGATCGAGGCGCGGTTGGCGCTGGAGATCGCCAAGACGATGATCCTGCCGGCGGCCATGGAGTACCAGAAGCGGCTGGCGGACACGGCAAAGGTCCTGAAGGAACTGGGCCAGAAGCATTGCACGTCGGTGCTCGACGAGCTGTGCGGGCTGGTGGCGGCGCTGCAGGCGCGGATTGACGAGCTGCGCAAGGCGATTGCGCACGAGGGCGACGGCGGGGTGGCGGCGCATGCCGGGCACTGCCGGGAGGAGATCGTGCCGGCCATGCAGGCGGTGCGCGACGTGGCCGACCAGCTCGAAGGCATCGTGGCCGACGACTTGTGGCCGCTGCC
>CAYODC010000369.1:0-793 GCA_964402575.1 uncultured Verrucomicrobiota bacterium | reverse complement strand
ACCTACCAGGAGATGCTGTTCATCAAGTAGCCGCCCGTGGGCAGAAACGGAAGCCACCATGCCGACCAAGGACGCCATTCTGGAACCCGCCGCGAAGGCGGCGGGTTCCCTGCCCGACCGCCACCAGCGCGAGCTGGACCTGCTGGGAGAGATCAGCCGCCTGCTGGACCACAGCATCGACCTGCGCGAGGTGGCGGGGCCGATGCTGGAGGCGCTCTCGATCCAGATGGACATGAAGTACGCGACGCTGACGCTGCTGCACCGGCAGACGGGGGAGATCCTGATCGAGGCCTCCCACGGGCTGTCGGCGCAGCAGGCACAGCGCGGGCGCTACCGTCTGGGCGAAGGGGTGACGGGCAAGGTGGTGCAGGACGGCCGGCCGATCGTGATCGAGCGCACGAGCGAGTCGCCGCTGTTCCTGGACAAGACGCAGCGGGGCAAGCGGGCGGACACGTCGTTCATCTGCGTGCCGATCCGGGTGGAGAAGGAAGTGGCGGGGACGCTGAGCGCGGACCGGGCGTTCGACCCGGCGGCGGACCTGCAGCAGGACGTGCGACTGCTGACGATCGTAGCCTCGATGATCGCGCAGGCGGTGAAGCTGCGGCGGGCGGTGCAGGAGGACCAGGGGCGGCTGACGGAGGAGAACGCGCGGCTGAAGGCGGAGCTGAAGGAGCGGTTCCGCCCGGCGAACATCGTGGGCAACTCCCACGAGATGCAGATCGTCTACGACCAGATCGCGCAGGTGTCGAAGAGCGCGGCGTCGGTGCTGATCGAAGGCGAGACGGGCACGGGC
>CAYODC010000368.1:0-2289 GCA_964402575.1 uncultured Verrucomicrobiota bacterium | reverse complement strand
CGGAGGGGGAGGCGAGGGGGGGGAGGTGGGAGAACCAGAAGCCGCGGGGAGAGACGGCGGCGGCGGGGAGAGTGCGGTCGGGGATGCCATCGGGGGTGAGCCAGAAGCCGAGGGTGGAAGAGGAGGGGTCTTGGGCACGGACGGGGATGAGGTGGCGGGTGAAGTGGGGCATGGAGGGAGGGAGGCCACGGACAGCGGAGGGGGTGAAGGAGACCGTGGACCAATTTTCAGATTGGGAAACGTAGGGGAGGACATCGAATCCGAGGCGGGCGGCGAGGCGCTCGTTTCCGTTGTAAAAGACGGCGAGGCGGCATTTTTTGCGATCCACAAGACGTTCAAGGAGAGCGACATCATTTGAAGATAGGGCGGGGTTGTAGGGGAGGATGAGAAGCCGATAGGGTTTGAGGTCGAGGGTGTTGAGGTTGTCGGAGAGGAGGGCGGAGGGGATACCGGCTTGGCGGCAGCGGCGCTGGGCGCGGGCGGCGGCGGTATCGGCGAGGGTCGTTTCGCCGGGGGCGGAGTGGTCGGTGGCGCGCAGGATGCCGACGGAGAGGGTTTGGGGGTGGATGGAGCGGACGGTGAGGGTGGTGGCGCGGGCCGCGCCCTTCCAGACGGAGAGCCGCAGGGAAGTGGCGGCCTGCCAGGTGGGGCTACCGCTTTGGGGGGTGAAGTCGGTGCGGTCGAAATAGAGCGTATGGGGGTCGGATCCCTCGAGGTTTTTTTGGGCGACGAGCCAATCGTCGCCGGCTTGGAGATGGAGGGTGAGGGCCCGAATGACGGCGGGGTCGTTGCAAGAGAGGTCGATGGCGAGGGTGGTGGCGTTGGGGTCGAGGCGGCGGAGGGGGATGTCCCAATAGACGCGGTCCAGAGGGCCGTCGAAGGGGATGGCGAAGCGGAGTCCCCCATGGTGGGGGAGGAGTTCGGGCGGTGCGGCGCCTTCGCCCGGGAGGCAAGTTTTCGGGGAGAGGGGGACGGGGGAGGCGAAGACGGAAGCCGCGAACAGGACCAAGGGAGCCAGGCTCCCGAAAAGTCGCGGGCATTCTGTCATGCGCTCATTCCCAGGTGTAGTAGGACGGTTCGGGGGATTCTTCGCTGCCGGATTGCTGGGGAAGGCCGAATTGGCGGAAGAATTTGCGGGATTCCTTGGGTTTGGGGGCCTGGGTGGGATTGTTGTCCGCCAAGGTGATATTGGGGGGGGTGCGGGACGGAGGCTGGGCCGGGTGGGCAGGGGGAGGGGAGTAAGGGTCGTTGATTTGATAGGGTTTGTCGGAGGCGCGGCGGGTTTTCTTGCCGCGTTTGGTGATCATGTGGCGAAAGGCCGCCATGAGGATGAAGAAGAGCCCCAGGATGGTGGCGATGATGGTGATGGGATTGAAGAACAGTTCGGTCATGGGGCCTCTCCGGAGGGGGGCTGGGGCTGCTGAAACGGCGCCAGGCCGGTGTCGCAGGCGGCCTGGGACACGATGGCCGCGGAGATTTGGGGGACTTTGCCGGCGAAGCCGAGCATGAGGGAGGTGTCGCACAGGAGGTTGATTTTGCGGGGGAGGCCGCCGGAGTAGCTGAAGATGGCCTGGAGGGAGGCCTGGTCGAAGGTCCAGATGTCGCCGCCGACGGCGCGCATGTGGTGTTGGATATAGGCGGTGGTTTGGGCTTCGGTGAGGGGGGAGAGGTTGAAGACGATCTGGATGCGCTGGCAGAGGGAGGGTTCGGCCTGGATGGCGGAAAGGAGTTCCGGGGAGCCGGCGAGGATGACGGTGAAGAGGGGGACTTCGGATTGGTCCTTGCGGTTGACGATGCGGAGGTTGGTAAGGTAGTGGACGAGGTAGAGGCCGCCATCGGCGGCGAGGTAATGGGCTTCGTCGATGAACAGGAGGGTTCGGGCGAGGGTTTCGGGGCGGGTTTCGGCGGCGCGCCAGAAGCACATGAGGGCGTCGGGCAGGGTGGCGGAGGGGCCCTCGATTTTCATGGCGGCGAGGATTTGCTGGGCCATGGGGAGCTGACCGTTGGGGATGGCATCCATGCGGATGACGGGGATTTTTTTGGCCTCCATGGCCCCGGCGACATGCTTGAGGACGGTGGATTTGCCGACGCCATAGGGGCCGGTGAGCAGGCCGGCGAGGCGGCCGCTTTCAGCGAGGAAGGAGAAACGGGCGATGGCTTCCTCATGTTGGTCGCCGGTGAACCAGAAGCGCCGATCCACGACATTGAGGAAGGGATTGCTTTTCAGATTCCAGTATTCGGCATACATGATGAAGGGCTTTGGGTTGGGGGGTTAGGGGTGAATTTCAT
>CAYODC010000367.1:1689-2291 GCA_964402575.1 uncultured Verrucomicrobiota bacterium | reverse complement strand
GCCCCCACCGGCACCTCGCCCGCTTCCTCCGCCTGCCGCGCCTGCCGCAGCGCCATCCGCATCCGCGCCTCGTGCACCGCCATCCCCGGCGGCTCGTTTCTCATCCCATCCATTCCGTCATCTCCCGTCCTGCGCCTCGCGCAACACCCTGAACCCTATGTCTTTCCCCCGGTAGCCCGCCGGATACACCATCCGCCTGTCCACCCGCAGCAACCCCGCATCCCGCTCCGCCCAACTCCCTCCGCGGGCCCAATCCCCTCCCGCCGCCGCTCCGGCCCCCGCCTCGCACCATTCCCCCACGTTGCCCGCCATGTCCCGCAACCCAAACCCGTTGGCCATGAACATCCCTCCCCGCTTCGCCGGCCCCTCCGCATCAAACCGCGCCAGTTTCTTGGCCTCCCCCCCCCAGCCCCACGGATAGGGCGCCCCGTCCACTCCTCCCCGCGCCGCCGCCTCCCATTCCTCCTCTGTCGGCAGCCGGATCTTCCGGCCGGTCTGCTGCGACCGCCACTCGCAAAACGCCCGCGCCTCCTCCCGCGTCACTTCCGCCACCGCCTGCCGCGCCATCCCCCGCCGCGCCGCGAACCCTCCCCCCCCCCCCC
>CAYODC010000367.1:0-1679 GCA_964402575.1 uncultured Verrucomicrobiota bacterium | reverse complement strand
CGCGGCAAAGCTGCTGCTAAACGCGCGCAGGCTACGCCGGGGCGTCAGGCAAAACGGCCTGCATCCCGGCGCGCGCGTGGCGGGGATATACGGGGAATGTTGCGTGGCGGCCGGCATAAAACGCCCGCCCGCGCTGTATCTGCTTGAACAAATTATACACATTACCACGGTTGTCCTCGCCGAATATCACAGTCGGGCGCACGATGGTTAGCGAGCGCTGCCCCCCCCCGCGTCTCGTGCCGGGGAATCTCCCGCCATTCCCCCGCCCCCGCGCTCCAGGCCGCCAGCACCCACACCCATCCCATGGCCTTGACTCGCTTCATGCGCCACATTTAACCGCATCGGCCTTTGACATTCCATCGCCAAATCTCCATACTTGATATCGGAATAGTCAATCGACCCGAAAGGTGGCGGAAGATGGAAACGCACAAAGCGAAATGTGGCGGCTACGGCATGTTCACCCGCATCAGTTGGGTTTTCCTCCTCGGCATCCTCTTCGGCCTCGCCATCGGCCTCCCCTTCACCCCCGAAACCGGCTGGACCCTCTCCGACATCTCCGCCGTCTTCGCCAACGGCATCGCCTTGGCCTATCTCCTCCTCGCCTCCTTCGATTGGCTCGCCCAGCAGCGCGCCCTCTGCCGCAACCCCCTCCCGGCCGACCTCGATCTCTCCGACCGCGCCGTCGCCCGCGAACAAGCCACCGCCCTCGCCGGCAACACCCTCCTCCATCGCCATGGCCGCCGCCTGCTGAAGGCCTGGAGCTCCGGCGCCTCCGGCCCCCAGGTCGTCGCCATCGCCGCCAGCCAAATGCACCGCCTCATGGCCAGCCTCGCCGCCGAAACCCTCGCCGTCATCATCCTGCTCACCGCCGCCGCCGGCTTCGCCGCCCCCGGATGGATTCTCACCCTCGGCACCGGCTTCATGGCCGCCGCCGCCGTCGTCGGCCTCGCCCGCCTCCAGCTCGCCTCCCAATCCGCCGGCTATATCGAATCCCACCTCCTCGCCAAGATCGGCAACGACACCCCCGCCGCCGCCGCCGCCAACTTCGCCCAGGCCGCCGCCAAATCCGTGTCCGACTCCATGGCCGCCCTCGCCGCCGCCCAGACCCAGTTCGCCACCCAGCTCGCCCAGAATCAGGAACAGTCCACCGCCCAGCTCGCCAAGGCCCAGCAAGAAGCCGCCGCGCACATCGCCAAGGCCCAGCAGGATTCCGCCGCCCTCATCGCCAAGGCCCAGTCCGACGCCACTGCCCGCAACGCCCAGTCCCAGGCCGACGCCGCCGCCCAGCTGTCCTCCGCCCAGCAGAATTCCGCCGCCCAGCTCGCCAAAGCCCAGGACAAGATCGCCGAACAACTTGCCCGCGTCACGGAAATCGCCGCCAGCGTCGACCAGATCTTCAAGCTCCAGCAAGCCGTCGACGCCACCCTCAAGGGCGTCGCCGTCACCGACGAATTCAAGTCCACCCTCGTCGAACTCAAGCGCCATCTTTCCGAATCCGACCAGCTCCTCAAGAACGCCACCAAGCCCCGCACCATCCGGCTGGTGGAGAAGGACAACGAATAGCGCCCCGGCCATGCCGGATCCCGCTGCCGCCCCCGCGCCCGATGCCCTGCCCGGGGCGCCTTCCCCCGCCCCCACGCCCCTTCCCCCCGGCCTCTACCTCGTCGGCACCCCCATCG
>CAYODC010000366.1:0-2301 GCA_964402575.1 uncultured Verrucomicrobiota bacterium | reverse complement strand
CTACTCCTCCGGCACCGACGGCATCGCCTCCACCAACCCCGCCATCCTCTGCTGGGCCGACGCCGTTGTTGACTACGCCCCCGGCACCAACGTCACCGCCCAATGGAAAACCCCCTCCAACGCCACCGGTGCCGCCTCCGACTTCCTCAACGGCCTCGGCGCCACCAACGGTGTCGTCTCCATCGGCGACAACGGCTCCCTCACCCTCGCCTTCCCCGTCCCCATCACCGACGGCCCCGGCCCCGACTTCGCCGTCTTCGAAAACGCCTTCGCCGACGCCTTCCTCGAACTCGCCCATGTCGAGGTCTCCTCCGACGGCACGAACTTCGTCCGCTTCCCCTCCCACTGCCTCGAAACCAACTGGATCGACACCTACGCCGCCACCAACGCCACCGACCCCTCTGCCTATGGCGGACTCGCCGGCAAGCACACCCAGGGCTTTGGCACCCCCTTCGACCTCCGCGCCCTGGCGGGAGAATCCGCCCTCAACCCCCGCCGCGTCTCCCACGTCCGCATCGTCGATGTCCTCGGCGACGGCTCCTGCCTCGACTCCTACGGCAATCCCATCTTCGACCCCACCCCCACCTTCGGCTCCGGCGGCTTCGACCTCGACGCCGTTGGCGTCCTCCACGCCCTCGTGGAAATCTCCCCCGACCCCCAATCCCCCCCCCTATCCATCCCCGGCCGGACCATCCTCTTGGAGTACAACCCCACCTTGGATTCCACCCAATGGACCACCAACGCCCCCGCCTTGGGTGCCCCCGGCTTCTTTAGATATCGTATTCCATGAACATCAATAGGTTATACCTATTCACCACCCGCCAGTTTCTAGTTTTTATAAAAACTAGAAACAAGCCGGCCACCCCTTTTCCACCCCATGGAAATTTTTCTGCCTCTTTTTCCACTCCATGGAAAAATTTTAAGGATATTTTCCACAGTATGGAAAAATATTTTAGGTTTTTTCCACTCCATGGAAAATATTTTGCCCGTTTTTCCACTCCATGGAAATTTTTTTACAACTTTTTCCACTCCATGGAAAAACAACCACGCCTCCCCATCGCAAGACACGGCTTCACCCTGTTGGAATTGCTCGTGGCCATGGGCGTCCTTGTCCTGCTGGCCGCCATTGTCGCCGGCACCTGGCCCGCCGCCCGCGCGGCCGCGGAGTCGGCAACTTGCCGCGCCAACCTCCGCGCACTGGTGAATGCCAACCTCGCCTACGCCGCCGACCACGGCGGTCGCTGGGTCGCCGCCGCCGAAGACATCGATGGCGCCAACCGCATCCGCTGGCACGGCGTGCGCTCCGCCACCCAAGCCTTCGATGCTTCCCACGGCCCCCTGTCCGCCTACCTCGGCGGCGGCGGCGCCAGCGCCTGGATCCGCCGGTGCCCGGCTTTCCATCCCGACGCGCAAGGCTTTGAATCTTCCTGCGGCGGTTATGGTTACAATGCGCTCGGCGTGGGTTCCGAAGCCTGCCTTCCCCATGGCGACGGCCCCGCCGTCGGCATGCGCTCCGCCGCCATCGCCCAGCCGGCCCAAACCGTCATGTTCGCCGACGCCGCCTTCCTCCAGGGCAGCGGCAAAAATCTCCGCCTGATCGAATATTCCTTTGCCGAACCGCCCCGCTTCGCCAGCGGCGGCACCCCGTGGCCGTCCATCCATTTCCGTCACCGCGGCACCGCCAACGTCGCCTGGTGCGACGGCCATGTCTCCGCCGAACGCCTCGAACGTACCGACTCCCGCTCCGCTGCCCACGACCTCGGCTGGTTCGGCCCCGACGACAACCGCCTCTTCGACCCGTTCTAAAATCGGGAAAGCCTTCAATTCAGGATTGACGCCTCCGGGGACGGCAAGGTAGATTCCCCCGCGTCGATACAACTCCGTCCGGTCTTCGAGAGTGGGTTCTTCCCACTCTTTTGCATATCGGGTGGCGTCGAACGCCGTGCTTTTCCCCCGTATTGGGGAGGAGGTTTGAAAAATGAACAACGAATTGCTGGCCGTATTTGAATACATGGAGCGCGAACGCAAACTGGACCGCGAAACCCTCGCCCAGTTGGTCGAATCCGCCTTGCAGGTGGCCGGACGCAAAAGCATCGGCCGCGTCCGCGACCTGCGCGTGGAACTCAACCGCAAAACCCTCGAAATCAAGGCCTTCGCCAGCATCCAGGTCGTCGATTTCGTCCGCAACCGCGACGAGGAAATCTCCATCGGCGAAGCCCAGGCCAAATTTCCCGGCAAACCCTTCCAGCTCGGCGACCTGATCGAAATCGAAGTCACCCCGCGCAACTTCGGGCGCATCGC
>CAYODC010000365.1:0-2302 GCA_964402575.1 uncultured Verrucomicrobiota bacterium | reverse complement strand
GCTGCACACCTATCGAGTACAGCCCGTGGGTCGAGCCTGAACCCTGACGTTGGACATAAGAGAATAATAAGACGCTCTGGATGTTATTGGCATCACTCAGTGGATTTGGCCCCGTGTTAACGGGAATACAGGCTGGAAAAGCCCACGGGTTAATCGGGACAATTGTCGGAACAATTATTGGAATAGTTATTGGATTTCTCGCGGTCGGATCAGGCCTTTACATATTTAACGGTTTATCCCGATGTCCTATTCGAATGGAAAAGACCCACCCCATATTAGGAACATTCCTATTGGTTCTGCTCTATGTGATGCTTATTGCGTGGGCGTTCGCCGCAACAGGCGCCACCGAGATAATAATGAAACATATTCCTTGGAAATAATGATCAAAGCGTCCAACAACCATTAAGCCCCCCGTAGTACAAGGGCAAAGGGATTCCTGAGACGGCTTTTTTCAAAGCCGTCTTTCTTTCTTCGAGCGCCGGGCTCCGGCTTGCATTCGCGGCGCGGCATTCAACCAAACAACCATGCGGGCTCGTCCGGGATGGGTCCCGGGCGCCGAGGCGCTCCGGACCGTCCCTGGCCGCGGGCTCTCAATGGCCCGCGGCGGCCCAGAATTCGACTGCGGTCAACCCCGGCGCCACCCATTCACGACGGAAGGCGGGCTTGGCCCGGCCGAGGCCGGGCCTCCCAGTTATTGGCGGGTTCGGGCCGGGGGCGGATGCCTGCTCGCTCGAAGCGATGGATAAGTGCCCGCGACGCGACGGCCCATTCAAGCGGACAGGGTTGGCCATTCCATCCACGAGGACCGTCGGACTCCAAGGCCCAAGGCTGCGGGTTCTCGCAAAAGCGGATTGGAAGATCGGCTTCCCAGTTCGGAACTTCGGGCTCATTCGCGTCCGGGCGAAAGTCAGATGGAGGTGGCGATCACGCGTTCGGCGTCGAAGCCGGTCCCGCTTTGCAGCATGTGGTAGACCGCGCGGGCCATCTTGGCGGCGAGGATGGCGTTGCCCCGGAACTTGCCGTGCTTGGCCACCAGCCGCTCGGCGTAGGGTTTGAGCAAGGGGTGGCTGCGCTTGGCGAGGACGGCGGCCTCTCCGAAGGCCCAGCGCAGATAGGCGTTGCCCATCTTGCCGCCCGTCAGGCCCTTGACCTTCCCCGCGCTGGCCACGGAGCCTTTCACCAGCCGGCAATAGCTGAGGAAGTCCTTCGCCGTCGGGAACCGCGCGACCGCATCCATCTCGAAGAGGATCGTCAGCCCCAGCACCTGGCCCACGCCCGGCACCGTCTGCAGCAGGTGATAGTCCCGGCCCAGATGCTTCTTGGCCTGCCGGGCCACCTCCAGATCCAGCCGGTCGATCTGCCGGTCGTAGGCGCGCACGACTTCCATGTCGCATTCCGCTCCGAACTTGTGCAGCGGGTTGGCGTACTGCGCCAGGATCCGCTCCTCCCAGACGTCCCGGTTGTGGCCGCTCTTGGCGGCCGGCACCAGCCCCTCCGCGGACTGCTTCATGGAGACGTGCGCCAGGACCTCCGCCCGCCGCCAGACGTAGCTCAGCCGCTGCCGCAGCAGCGCCCGCATCGGCCGGCGTTCCGCCGGGTAGACGTAGGCCGGCGGGATCAGGTTCGTCCGCAGCAGGTGCGCGAGCTTCTCCGAGTCCACCCGGTCGTTCTTGTTCTTGCCCCCGTGGATGTGCGCGAGGTACAGCGCGTGCGCCAGGACGAACTCGATCCCCGCCGCGGCGCAGGCGTCCGCCAGCCAGTACCAGTTGAAGGTGCACTCGCAGACCACCGTCAGGTCGTGCCGGTACGGCTGCGCCAGCTTCAGGAAATGCCCGAAGTCGTTGCCCCGGATGTTCTGGTGGACGAGGATCTTCCCCGTCCGGTCCATGATGCACGCGTACATCTGTTTCGAGTGCAGATCGATTCCGCAGTTGAATTCCGTCGTCGTCGTGTAATACTTCACTTGTGCCTCTCCTCTTTGAGTGCGTTGATTCATTAGGACCCGCGCCAGCGGTGAGCCCGTTACATTATGCACCAGGGCGGAGAGGCCCTGCCTTTCTACCTGGGGCTTTAGAGGAGATTCAAGCGGTTCCAGGGTACCCTCCACAAGGTGTCGGGTCCCCTGAACCGTGACGTTCGCTGAATAAGAAAATATGAGCATTATTCCGATATGTCCTAAATGTGGCACTCCGGCGATCGGAGTAGCCACCGAGGTTTTGCTACATTTTGCCAAAACCACGCCTCCGCCCGATAAACGATGGGCGGCCTGCGTATCCGCCTCGTGCCCTATAGCCTATTTTAC
>CAYODC010000364.1:0-2304 GCA_964402575.1 uncultured Verrucomicrobiota bacterium | reverse complement strand
GATGACGTCCTGGATGTAGTCGTCGATGTGGCAGCAGCACACCAGGCCGGTCTGGGTGTGGGTCCCCATGGTCTGGGCGTAGAGATACATCAGGGGGCGGTCTTCGCGGACGAGCCAGCCTTGCTGTTGGAAGGCCGCGATGTTTTCGGCGGCCTTGGCGTAGACGGTGTCGTCGTAGAGGTCGGTGCCGGCGGGCAGGTCGATCTCCGAATGGTTGATGTGGAGGAACGACATGGGGTTGCCTTCGGCCAGCTGGGCGGCTTCGGCGGTGTCCACCGTGTCATAGGGGGGGGCGGCCACCTTGCCGACGATGTCGGACCGGGGGCGAAGGGCGGGATAGGCGTGGATGCGCATGATGTACCTCTTTTTCCGATTTGACCTGTTGGATGTATAAGCCCACAATCCTATGGATATGACAAACGCAAAGCAAGATGAAGCAGGTTTCCCGGAATCGAAAATCCGCATCCGGTTGAAGTCCGGACGGGAAAAACCCCTGTTGCGGGGCAGCGCCTGGGTGTTTTCGGGGGCGATCGAGGAGGCCGAGGGTGCCGGTGGGGCCGGGGAATCCGTCGATGTGTTCGACGTGGCTGGCGAGTGGATCGGGCGCGGGCTGTGGCATCCGGGGGCCGACCTGGCCGTCCGGATGTGCACGCTTGATCCGCGGCAGGTTCTCGACGAGGCGTTTTTCCGGGGGCGGATCCGGCAGGCGGCGGGCCTGCGGCAGGCGTTGTACGGGCGGCGGGAGTCGTGGCGGGACACGACCGCCTTTCGGATGGTGTTTTCGGAGGCCGATGGGCTGTCGGGGCTGATTGCCGACCAGTATGGCGAGTGGATTTCGCTGCAGGTGGGCAGCAAGGTATGGGAGCCCTGGCTGCCTGCCGTGATCGAGGAGTTGAAGGCGGCGACAGGGGCGGCCGGCGTCGCCGTGCGGGCGGAGGGCGAGGCGGTGAAGCGCGAGGGGCTTTCCGAACAACTGGGCGGGGATGCCGCGCCGGAGGCCGTGTCCTTCCGGGAAAACGGGTTCGAGTTCGAGGCGGGAATGAGCGGGGGGCAGAAGACGGGGTATTATCTCGACCAGCGCGAGAACCGCCGCAAGGTGGCGGCTTATGCCCAAGGGCGGTCCATGCTGAGCGCCTATTGCTACACGGGGGCCTTCGAAGTGTGCGCGGCGCATGCCGGGGCCAAGAGCATTGTGGGCTGGGACTCTTCCGAGCCGGCCCTTGCGCAAGCCCGGCGCCACCATGAATTGAATCCGTCCGGGGTGCCGGCGGAATACGAGGCGGCCGACGTGCCGCGGCGGCTGCGCCTGGCGCGCGACCGGCGCGAGAGCTGGGACCTGATCCTCCTGGACCCGCCGCGGATGGTGACTCGTCGCGAAGGGTTGGAGAAAGGGCTGCGGGCCTACAAGGACGTGAATCTGCTGGCCATGAAGCTGCTGAATGCCGGAGGGATCCTGGCCACGTTTTCCTGTTCGGGGCTGGTGGACATGGCGGACTTCCGCAAGACGGTCGGCTGGGCCGCGCACGATGCGGGCCGGCGCGTACGCATCCTGGAAATCCTCGGCCAGCCCCCGGACCATCCCGTGCCCGTTGAAGCGCCCGAATGCGAGTATCTCAAGGGTCTCGTATGCGTGGTGGACTGAGGCGCGGGGCGCTGGCCATTCTGTTGCTGGCGGGCTGCGGTCGCCCCGTGGAGCGGCCGGCGGCGCCGGTTCAGGCCTCCCGCGTGGTCTGTGCCTCGCCGGCCGTTGCGGAAATCGTCTTTGCGTTGGGTTGCGGCGAACGGGTGGTGGGGGTCAGCGAATTCACCGACTGGCCGCCCGAAGCCGCGGCCCAGCCGGTTATCGGGGGGGCGCTGTCGCCCAATCGCGAGCGTATTGCGGCGCTGGAACCCGACCTGGTTTTGGCGCAGGGAAAATCCGAGGCGCTGGGGGCCTTTGCGGAGGCGCAGGGGATGGCGTTTGTGTCCGTGCCGCTGGACACGCTGGCAGATGTGCGCCAGGCCATCTCGCGGCTGGCGGAGGTATTGGGGGCAGAAGAGGAAGGGCGGCGGAGGCTGGAGGAAATGGAGGCGGCCTTTGCGGCGATTCCCCGCCGGGAGCCTGTGGCGGTTTTTATGGCGCTGGGGCATGCGCCGGGAGACTGGTCGGGACTGATGACAACGGGACCGGGAACGTTTCTCGACGATGTGGTGAGGCAAGCGGGGGGGAGCAATGTGTTTTCCGATGTAAAGATGCTGTGGCCGAAGGTGTCCCGCGAAGCCCTGATCCGTCGCCAGCCCGCGTTGATTCTGGATTTCCAGCCG
>CAYODC010000363.1:1057-2356 GCA_964402575.1 uncultured Verrucomicrobiota bacterium | reverse complement strand
GCCGCGGCGGCCGCGCGCTCCCCCGTCGGAGATGCGGAAAGATATTGGCGAAAGTATTCCCTCGCCTGTTCCCCATGCCCCTCCATCTGCGCATGCACCACGCCCAAGTTGTAGAGGGCCGGCGCGTAATCCTTGCGCATCTCCAGCGCCTGCATGAAGAAGGTTTCCGCCTGTGGCAACTGGCCCTCCAGCAGGGCCACTCGCCCCAGTCCGGTGGCCGCCGCGGCAGACTGCGGCTCGCGCTTCTGGACCTCGAAATACATTCTCCGCGCCAGGTCCCACCGGCCGTGCCGCGTCGTCCACTCGCCGATTCGCAGCAGGGCCTTCGTGTCGGCCAGATCCAAGTCCGCCGCCTGGCGCAGCAGGGAGATTCCCCGCGACATATCCCCGCCCTCCAGCACCATGCATCCCAAATTGTAGACCGGCGCAAACAGCGCCGGCGCCAGCTTGGACGCGAGTTCGAAATGGGCCGCCGCTTCCGGCAACCGCCCCAGCTCCCAGTTGGCCAAGCCGAGCCAATTCTGGGCCTCCGCCGCAAAGGGGCGGTCGGAATGCGCCTCCAGTACCGCTTCCAGTCGCGCCTTGCCCCGCGCAATCTCCCCTTGGCGCAACAACTCCACCGCCCCGCGGTATTCCTTCTCTGGTGTCGCCTTGCCGCAACCGGCCAGCGACAGCGCCAGCCATGCCAGCACCGCCCCCGCCCTGAACCCTGAACCCCGAACCCTGATCCCTGCACCCTGGCCTCTCATCAAGCCTCCTTCACCGGCGTCAGCCACAGCTCCCGCGTCCGCGGACCGTCAAACTCGCACATAAAAACTCCCTGCCAGGCACCCAGGGCCAGCGTTCCCCCGCGAACCGGAACCCAGACCGCCCCCCCCACGAGCACGGCTTGGATGTGGGCGGCGGAATTCCCTTCGGCATGCGCATAGTCCGCCTTCCACGGCACCATCCGCGCAAGCGCCTTCTCCAGGTCCGCCGCGACATCCGGATCCGCCTGCTCGTTGACCATCACTCCCGCCGTCGTGTGGGGCGAATACACGTGCAGCAAGCCATCCCAGGCCGGCAGCCCCCCCACGGCCTCCCGGATCGCCCGCGTCACGGGCACCAGCTCGGTCCTCCGTGAAGTTGTAATGGAAATTCGGATCATGTCCCGGTACTATACGCGCTGTTTGGGATTGCGGAAAGTGAAACCTGAACCTGACCATCTAAAACGCCTGTCCGGGAAGCATCCATGACGATGTTCTTCCTGTGTCTGGCTTTCCTCTTTCTCCTCGCCTGCTCGGCCTTCTTCTCCAGCGC
>CAYODC010000363.1:0-1047 GCA_964402575.1 uncultured Verrucomicrobiota bacterium | reverse complement strand
TTTCGATCGACCCCATCCAGCTCCGGCGCATCGGCGAGAAACACCCCGCCACCGGAGAGCGACTGCGCCTCCTGCTGGCCAACCCCACGCGGCTGCTCTCCACCATCCTGATCGGCAATACCTTGGTCAACCTCGCCCTGGCCAACGTCGGCTATGCCCTGGCCCGCCACTGGTACCCCGCCTATGCCGAGGCCATCGCCATCCCCGCCGTCACCCTCCTGCTGATCTTCTTCGGCGAAATCGGCCCGAAAAACATCGGCCTCCTCTACACCGCCGCCTTGGCCCGCCTCTTCGGCCCGATGCTCCAGTTCGCCGAACACCTCTTTTCCCCCTTGCGCTTTCTGCTCGATCTCATCAGCCGGCGCCTCGCCCCGCTCTTCCTCCCCGCCGGCAAAACGCTCTCCGAGGAAGAATTCGAAACCGTTCTCGATATCTCCCGCGAAGAAGGCATCCTCAACGCCGATGAACTGGCCATGATCAAGGCCATTGTCGACCTCGAGGATATGCACGCCTCCGACATCATGACCCCCCGGGTCGATTTCATCGGCGTCGACCTCGACGACCCCGACTCCGATCCGGTCGCCATCGCCCGCAAGTCCCGCCGCAATTTCCTGCTGCTCTATCGCCACCAGTTCGACGATATCGTCGGCTTCCTCGACGTCCGCAAATTCCTGCTCGATCCCGCCCACGCCGTATCCGCCGCCACCATCCCCCCCGTCTTTGTCCCCGAAAGCGTCCCTCTCAACCGCCTGCTGACCCGGTTCCAGAAGGATAAAATCCGCATCGCCGTCGTCGTGGACGAATACGGCGGCGTCGCCGGCATCGTCACCCGCGGCGACATCCTCGAGGAAATCACCGGCGACATCTACAACGAACTCTCCAAGCCCCGTCCCATCTTCCAGTCCGCCGGCCCCTACGCCTGGCTCGTCGACGCCAATATTTCGCTGGAGGAAATCAACCGCAAGCTCCGCCTCGATCTCCAGGCCGAAACCTCCGACCGCCTCGCCGGTTGGATCACGGAACATCTCGGCAGCGTGCCCAAGCAGG
>CAYODC010000362.1:0-2364 GCA_964402575.1 uncultured Verrucomicrobiota bacterium | reverse complement strand
CACATTCCGGTCTCAAATCGGGGTCAGCCCTTGAAAGTTGAATTTCACATGAAAATCAACTTTCAAGGGCTGACCCCATCCACTCAATACCGGTAATGCTCAGGCTTGTAGGGCCCTTCCACCGGCACGCCCAGATAGGCCGCCTGCTTGCGGCTCAGGCGGTCGAGCCTCACGCCCAAATGGGCCAGATGCAGCCGCGCCACCTTTTCGTCCAACTTCTTCGGCAGCGTGTACACGCCCACCGGATATTTGCCGGGATTCGTGAACAGCTCGATCTGCGCGAGGGTCTGGTTGGAAAAACTGTTGCTCATCACGAAGCTCGGATGGCCCGTGGCGCAGCCCAGGTTCACCAGCCGGCCTTCGGCCAGCATCAAGATGGATTTGTTCTTGCCCGTCCAGATGCGGTGCACCTGCGGCTTGATCTCTTCCCAGCGGTACTTGCGCATCGCCGCGGTCTGGATTTCGCTGTCGAAGTGCCCGATGTTGCACACGATCGCCAGGTTCTTCATCTTCAGCATGTGCTTCGCCTGGATCACGTCGCAGCAGCCCGTCGTCGTCACGAAAATGTCGCCCTGCGTGCAGGCCTCGTCCATCGTCATGACCTCGTAGCCGTCGATCGCCGCCTGCAGGGCGCAGATGGGATCGATTTCCGTCACGATCACGCGCGCGCACTGGCCGCGCAGCGACTGGCAGGAGCCTTTGCCCACGTCGCCGTAGCCGGCCACCACGGCCACCTTGCCGGCAATCATCACGTCCGTCGCCCGCATGAGGCCGTCCACCAGCGAGTGGCGGCAGCCGTAGATGTTGTCGAACTTCGACTTCGTGACCGAATCGTTGACGTTGAACGCCGGGAACAGCAGCTCCTTGCGCTCCGCCATCTGGTACAGGCGGTGCACCCCCGTCGTCGTCTCCTCCGTCACGCCCTTGATGCTCTTGGCCATCTTCAGGAAGCGGTCCGGATTCTTCCTCACCGCCTTGCGGACCTGCGCCTTGAGGATCTCCTCCTCCTCGCTCCCATAGGGACCGTCCAGCACCTTCAGCCCTTCCTTCACGGCCTTCACCCCCAGATGCACGAACAGCGTCGCGTCCCCGCCGTCGTCCAGGATCATGTTCGGCGCTTCCTTGCCCCAGTCCAGGATCCGGTCGGTGTACTCCCAGTATTCCTTGAGCGTCTCGCCCTTCACCGCGAAAACCGGCGTGCCCTTCACCGCCAGCGCCGCCGCCGCGTGGTCCTGCGTCGAGAAGATGTTGCAGCTCGCCCACCGGACGCGCGCCCCCAGCGCCTGCAGCGTCTCGACCAGCACCGCCGTCTGGATCGTCATGTGGATGGAGCCGGAAATCCGCGCGCCCTTCAGCGGCTTCGTCTTCGCGAACTCCGCCCGAACGCTCATCAGGCCCGGCATCTCGTGCTCCGCCAGCTCGATCTCCTTGCGTCCAAACTCCGCCAGCGAAAGATCCTTCACCACGGCATCCAGCTTCATCATGCGATTCTTGGCCATTGTCGACTCCTTGTGTGCAAACAGGCCGGAAATGTACGTCTTCAAACAGCCGAATGCAAGGGCCGTTTGCCCCTTCGCAACCGCCAAAGGCCAGGTCCCCGGCCCGCCGGGTCAAGCGACCGGAAGCCCGTCGCGCAGCACCACGTGGCGGGCGCAACGGGCGGCAATGGACTCGTTATGGGTCACGATCACCAGCGTCAGCCCTTGTTCGGAGGCCAAGTCGAACAGATAGCCCAAGACATCTTCGCCAGTCTTCGAATCCAGGTTGCCCGTGGGCTCGTCGGCCAGCAGCAGCTCCGGCCCGTTCATCAGCGCGCGGGCTATGGCCGCGCGCTGCTGTTCGCCTCCGGACAGTTCGTTGGGCCGGTGCAGCGCCCGGTCGGCCAGCCCCACGCGCCCCAGCAGCTCCTCGGCGCGCGCGCGCAGCCTGACTCCCCGCAGGAAGGCCCCGTGGGCGCTCAGGCCGGGCAGCAGCACGTTCTCGCTCACCGTCAGCTCTGGCAGCAGGTGGTAGGCTTGGAAAACAAACCCGATCTTCTGCGCGCGGATGGCCGACCGCTCCCGGTCCCCCGCGGCATACAGGTCGCGGCCGCGGTAGAGCACCTGCCCCGAGGTCGGCCGGTCCAGCCCCCCCAGCACGTGCAACAGCGTGCTCTTCCCCGCCCCGCTCAGGCCCGTGATGGCCAGCGATTCGCCTTCCTCCACGGACAGCGTCACCCCCCGCAGCACCTCCAGCGTGCGCGTTTCCATGGCGAACGAACGCCGAACGTCGATGGCCTGGACCAGGCTACTCATAGCGCAGGGCCCTCACCGGATCGAGCTTGGCCGCCTGCCACGCCGGAATCACCGCCGCCAGCGTGCAAAT
>CAYODC010000361.1:0-2372 GCA_964402575.1 uncultured Verrucomicrobiota bacterium | reverse complement strand
CGGATCGAGGTCGGCCAGGAAGTTCTTGAAGCCGTCGCCGTCGGTGTCGGTGGCGGTATCGGTGCCGGCGCCGGACCAGCGGTAGCCCAGCTCCAGACCGTCCGGCAAGCCGTCGCCATCCGTGTCGGGACTATTTTCCATCGATTTGCCGCGAGCGAAGTAGTTGAAGACCTCGGTCTGCGTCCAATATTCAGCGGCGCTGTCAGGCAGCGGGCAGGTATCGGTTTCATTGGTGTTGACGATGCCGTCGTCGTCCCAGTCGGCATCGGCCGCATTCGTCGTGGAAACGAGCTCGCGGAATTGGACCGTGGCGTTGCGGGCGGCGGTGTTGACGCCGGAGCTCAGCTCGGTGCCGGTGGTGTCGGCCCAGACCGTGGCTTCGAATCGGTAGGCACCGGCGTTGGTGACGGTCCAGATATGGTTCCAGATCAAGCTGTCGCCGTTGGTGACGACGTTGTCGAGGACTACGTTGCCGACGTAGCCCAGCGGGCTGTTGAACTGGATGGCCAGATTGGTGGCGTTGGCATCGGTGAGCACCACAATGGGCGTCTGCCGCAGGGCCGGATTGGTGGCCAGCACCGAAGCGGGCACGTCCTCCATCCGGATGATATACTTCGCGCCGTCGCTGTCGGTCTCCGGCGGCGTGGTGATGATCAGCGTCGGCAGCAGCGGGCCGCGGTGGCGCACGAGGCGCACGGCGGCCTTGTCGAAATCGCCGTAGCCGTTGTGGTTGGTGAATTCGACCCGCACGCCGTAGAGCCAGTCGTCCTGGCCGTTGTAGACGTTGGGCATCTTGAACTTGAGCAGGTTCAGGCCTTCACCTGCGGTGCCCCAGTTCCATTCGTGCGAGAAGTCCAGGTCGCCGGCATCCGCCAATTCGCCGCGGTTGGTCGAGCCGCTGGAGGAGGCATTCACGTATACCTTGACCCGGTCGAAGATCTCCTGATCCGAAAGCCCGGCGGCCATGCTGGCCGTGTAGCGCAGTTGAAATTCCCAACCCGCCTCGACCATCTCTCCGTCTTCAGAAGGCCACTGGAAGAAGAACTCCTCCGCCGGGCCGCGGGTGATCAGCGTGCGCTCCAGTTGCGTGAAGTGGCCGGTTGCCGCGTTGTCGTTCGTCGGGCTGGTCGTCGACCAGGCGTTGGTGGCGGAACTGGACCATTCGCGCAGACGGACGCGAATCGTAGCCGTCCCCGTGGCCGGGATGCGGGAGTAGTTGAATCGCCAAATCTTCGGATAGGCCGTGTCCTCCGCCATGTCCTCCGTCCACGCCCCCACTGTCGAGGCCTTCGCCCAGACCACCGCGCCGTTGGTGTCAAACCCGTTGCCCGTCCCGTCGTTGTCCGCGTTGCTGTCCTCGATGTGATACCAGACTTCGCGCGCCGTCGGATCCGTGCGCACGATGAACCCGTATTCGCTGCCGTAGTAAGTCTCCCCGTCGCCCGCCGGATACTGGACGTAGCCCTGCGGCGTCTCCGTGTCGAGGTAGAACGTCTGGCGGAACGTATTGAAGACCGGCGCGCCGTCGGCACGCCCCAGGAACGCCTTCGCCGTCATCAGATGGAACCCGTCCGGCAGGCCGTTCGTCGTCCAGCTATTGTAGTCGTTGTGCTTGTGGTAGGCTTGGGTCTTGAGATTCGTGGCTTTCGTGTTCCACTCGCCCATCATGTTGAACTTGCGCGCGACGTCGGCGGCGCTACCGGGCCAGACGACGTCCCAGCCGTTGCCGTCGTAGCCCTGCTGGCGCGATGCGCCGATCTTGAACCGGACCACGGTGCCGGACGCCACCGTCGGCATCTGGAATTCCCACCAATCGCTGGTCCCGCTGCCATCGTGGATCCAAACCCCTTCGACCACCTTGGTCGCGTTGTTGGCCGGCTTGCCCCCCGCCCCTTCCGGCCAGGCCAGACCGTTGGTGGTGTAATACAGGTAGGGTCTCACACCCGTCTGCTTGTCGGATTTGAACGCGATATACGTCGTACCGCTCAGTTCATAATCCTGAGGATAGGGCCAAAACTGCTGGTTGCCTTCGAATCCGGTGCCGTCCTGCATCCCGTTCGGGTCGTGATAGACCCAGCTCAACTCGCCATGGGCGGTCGAATAGTCATTGGAAACCCCCTGGGGCTCGTAGGCGTTGATCCCAGCCGTGCCGGACGTGAATTCATAGCTGGTGGCGCCCGCCGAACCGATCTTGTTGGAGGGCGTATTCACCGACGCGAATTTTTCGGGCCAGATGCGCTGGACGAAGTTCACGCCTTCGAAGCCCAAATACATATCGTGGGACAGGGCGGGCGGATTGTCGCGCAAGTCGCCGAATGCGTTGGTGGCCCCGTTCAGGTCCATGCCGCCGTCGAGACGCATCAGGACGTTGT
>CAYODC010000360.1:0-2375 GCA_964402575.1 uncultured Verrucomicrobiota bacterium | reverse complement strand
CAGGCGGCCTGATCGATCCGCCAGCAAAAACAGGCTTTTTCAGCACCGACTATGTATTCAGCAGCCGACTGGTCATCATAGGTTCCTGCATAGGGCTCAAGCCATGTGGCGGGATTCTCAAAGGCTTCGAGATGATTAATCGTCCCGATATTCAAACCCACGCCGGTAATATATTGAACATCTGCACCTGTTGAAGTTTGCAGTCCAATTGTTCCGAACGGATTGTCAGCCAACAAGTACAAGATGTCATTATCGGCCCTGAATTGCTCTTCCTGATAATTGTCTGAGCGGGTGTATACTCCTTCAAGCCCATCACCTGAAACATCCATCCAGAGAGACCCAGGATAACCGTCATTGCTCCATAGGGTGCGATCCCCCCCAAAGAATCCACCAAAAAAGTCACCCCCAGTGCCCGGGTAACTGTCAATGAGCGTAAATGTGAAGGTATAATCATTTCCCTGTATATAACCGAACCCTGACGTAGTCGCGGTTCCGGTGACGCGAATTTCTATTGGAACGGCGGCGCTGGCGGATGCCGCCAGCAGACCCAGAACCGCAATCATGCTCTTTTTCATCTTCATACGAATTCTCCTTTTCGACCCCGAAAGCCGATTGTTAATCCCACAACACTGCCGAACTCCAACAAACGCGGCGAGCCTATTCGGAACGCCTTCCGTTGTCAAGGGTTAGGGAGGATTTTGTCGGCGACGGTTCACGAAATGTCGGATGGTGTAATTCGCCATACAGCTAAAAAGTCGGGCGTCCTACCCGCTCTTCCTGCCCTTCAGTGTCTCCCGGCTGTAGCCCCAGCCTTTGCAGGAGGGCACGTCGATCAGGATCATCTCCGAGTCCTGCTTGGCTTCAAGTTTTAGGGGCTTGTCGACGTCGATGCGGGCCTGGTCCTTCGACCGGACGGTCTCGCCGTTGGCCGCCAGCAGCCCCTTGGTCAGATAGACGAAGATCCGGCGGCCGGCGGTGGCCTTGTGCGTGACCGATTTGCCGGCCTCCAGATCGCACCGGTAGATGGTGGCGTCCGTATGGAACGTCACCGCCCCAGCTTTTCCCTGCCCCGACGCGACGGGCAACAGCTTGTTGCGCCAATCGGCGGAGGCAAACCTCTTCTGGTCGTAGGACGGCTTGAGGCCCGCTTCGTCCGGAAAGATCCAGATCTGGTAGAAATGCACCGGCCGGTCGGCCAGATTGAACTCGGAGTGGGTCAGGCCGGTCCCCGCCGACATCCGCTGCACGTCGCCGGTCCGGATGACGGTCTTGTTCCCCATGCTGTCCTGGTGGGTCATCTCTCCGTCCAGGACAATGGTGACGATCTCCATCTCCTTGTGAGGATGTGTGGGGAAGCCTGTGCCCGGCTGGACCACGTCGTCGTTGAAGACCCGCAGGGCCCCGAACTGGATGTTACGGGGATCGTAGTAGTCGGAGAACGAGAACAGCCAATAGGTCTTCAGCCAGCCGAAGTCCGAAAGGTGCCGTGCGCCTGCTTTGACGATTTCGATCATGCCCGTTCTCCTGCCGTAACTGGACTTTCCAGTCCTCTTTGGCTGCGTATCATACACGAATCGGCCCCGGAACCAAATTCTTGCCCACTGCCTCCCCGCAATATTACGGCCCTCCACGCCTCCCGCGGTTCTAGGCTGCGGCTCCCGGAACCCGTTTCGTCGCCCGAATCATGAGCCGAGCCCCAAAGAGGGTCGCTACATTGCCTGGGCAGCGGACGCGTGCTAGCATCCAGCCCATGAATTCATTCGATTGCATTGCCGTCGCTTCGCTGATCGCCGCCGCTTTGCGCGGATACCGCCAAGGGCTGGCCAAGGAATTGTTCCGCCTGCTGCGAATTGCCACCGCCCTGATCGCAGGGAGCAGTCTGTATGAACTGGCCAGCAGCTGGTTCGCGCACGTCTCCGCTTGGATGGGGCCCGTTGTTTTCGTAGGCGGGGCGGGCGGCGCCTGGCTGTTGCTGCGCTCCCTGCGGAAATGGTCCGAAGCCTGGCTGATCTTGCACACGCCCCAAAAGTTCCAGTCGATGGGCGGCGCGGTGGCCGCTATCGCCAAAACCGCCATCTTCCTGGGCGGCGTGATCGCCACATTCCATCTGGCCACTTGGATTCCCGGCCACGCCCTTGTGACCGAAGGATCGATCGCCTCTAGAATTGCCGGGCCTTTTTTGATCGACCGGGCGGACAAGTAAGCGCGTTTCAGCCGCTAACCGACCTCAAACAGGCCGGCAAAGCGCCCCTCGGCCGTCTCGCCCATTTCCAGCGCGCCCTCTAGCGCCACGCCCCCCCTCCAGCCTTGTGGCGCGCATACTATTAATCCGGCAATATAATAGTTATACAGCTGCATAGCGGACACGGGGGTGT
>CAYODC010000359.1:0-2387 GCA_964402575.1 uncultured Verrucomicrobiota bacterium | reverse complement strand
CCCACCCCCCTCCCGCTTTTCCACCCAAAAAACGGACAACCGGCTCGGATCGGGGTCCGCCCTTGAAAGTGGAATCTTCGCCCCCCGGCCGATCCCCTATCCCAGCTCGGCCTGCGTATCCTTCAACGCGGACAGGAACTGATCGTTCTCCGCCGCGGTCCCCACGCTGACGCGCACATATTGCGGCAACCCGAATCCCGCCATGGGGCGGATGATCACCTTGCGCCGCGTCAGGGCCGCCGTCAACTCCCCGGCTTTCGCAAACGGAACCAGAATGAAATTCGTCACCGACTCCACCGGATCCAGCCCCAGCTTGCGCATGCCATCCATCAGCTGCGCCCGCCCCTCCCGGAGCATCTTGCGCGTCTTGCGCAAATGCGCCCGGTCCTGCAGCGCCGCCACCCCCGCCGCCTGGGCCATCGCGTTTACGTTGAACGGCTGGCGCACCTTGTTCAGCAGGTCGATCGCATCCGGCTGCGCCATCGCGTAGCCCAGCCGCAGCCCCGCCAGCCCGTATGCCTTGGAAAACGTCCGCAGCGTCACCACCGGCTTCTTCCCCGCCCTCACGTGCTTCACCGTGTCCACCTGGTCCTTCGGCTCCAGCAGCTCCATGTAGGCCTCGTCGAACACCGTCACCACGTTCGCCGGCACCGCCTCCACAAACCGGTCCACCTCCGCCTGGCTCACCATCGTGCCCGTCGGATTGTTCGGATTGCCCACCACCACCAGCTTCGTCTTCGGCGTGATCGCCGCCCGCATCGCGTCCAGATCGTGCGTCATCCCCTTCATCGGTACCAATACGCACCGGCAGCGGAACAATTCGCACACCAGCTTGTAGACCACGAACGACCGCTCCGACGCCACCAGCTCGTCGCCCGTGTCCATGAAGGCATTCGCCAGCAGCACCGCATGCTCGTTGCACCCGCACCCCAGCATCACCATGTCATCCGCAATCCCGTACTGCTGCGCAATCGCCTGTCGCAAATAAAACGACCCGCCGTCCGGATACAGGTGCATTTGCTTGATCGCCTGCCGCATCGCCCGCTGCGCCTTCGGCGAAGGCCCCAGCGAGTTCTCGTTCGACGCCAGCTTCACGATGCCTTCCGCGTCGCCTAGCCCCAGTTCGCGCGCCACTTCCTCGATGGGCCGCCCCGGCTGGTAGGGCTTCTGGCTCGCGATCCACGGATTCGCCAACGGTGCAAACAGGCTCACGGCTTTTCCTCCTCGTCGTCTTCTTCTTCGTCGTCTTCTTCATCTTCATCGTCATCGTCGTCAAACTCGTCGTCGTCGTCCTCGTCGAACTCGTCTTCGTCGTCGTATTCCTCCCCGTCCTCTTCCGCATCCGCTTCCGCGTCTGCCCCGGCCTCCTCTTCGCCCCCGCCCACGATGTCCTCCTCCGAACGCCCCTCCCGCTCGAACAGCTCCTCGTCCCCTTCCCCCACCGCCTCTTCCGGCGTGGGCTGGGCCGGCGCCTGCACCTCCACCACCTCGATCTTCATCTGGTTCGGATGCTCCGGCACCGCCTCGGGCGCGGCCTCCGCCGCCGCGCCAGGCTTCCGCGCCCGCGCGCTCTGCTCCGCCTCCAGCCGCCGCAGCTCGTCTGTCCCCGGCAGATCGTCGAGGCTTTTCAAGCCGAAATGCTCCATGAACTTCTGCGTCGTGCCGAACATCCACGGACGCCCCGGCAGCTCGCTGCGCCCCACCACCCGCACCAACTGCATCTCCAGCAGGTTCTTCAAAATCGCATCCACCGCCACCCCGCGCACCGCCTCGATCTCCGACCGCACGCACGGCTGGCGGTACGCAATGATCGCCAGCGTCTCCAGCGCCGGCAGCGACAGCCGCGCCCCGCGCCCCTTTTGCAGCATCACCCGCAGCCACGGACCGCAGTTCGCGTCGTTCTCCAGCCGCCAGCCCCCCGCCACCTCGATCACGTGGAATCCCATCTTGCGGTCCGTCAGGTCCCGCTCCAGCTCCCCCACCGCCTCCCGCACCAGCTTCTCGTTCGCCTTCGCAAAATCCGCCGTCACCCCCCCGCGACGCTCCGCCGTCGCGGAAAGCACCCGACGGATCTCCGCCACCGTCAGCGGCTCCTTGCGCACAAACAGCATCGCCCCGATGATTTGCTTCAACTCCGGCAACACAAAATCGTTCATCGTCGTCCCTTCCTCACTCCTTCGGCTCCGACGTCCCCGCCGGCGCCTCGTCCACCAGCGGCGGCACCAGCTCCGCCACCCCTTCCGCCCGCTCGATGAATATCTCCCCGTACGTCTCCTTCTGCACCGCCCGCGCCTGGGCGAGCCGAATCAGCTCCAGCAGCGCCAGAAACGTGCAGGCGATCTCGTGGCGCGATCGCATGCCCTCGAACATCCGCGACAGCGAAAACT
>CAYODC010000358.1:0-2388 GCA_964402575.1 uncultured Verrucomicrobiota bacterium | reverse complement strand
TTCAGGACGGCGCCGGTCAGGCCCATGGCGTAATGGTAGTAGGGATAGATCGGAGTGACCTCGATGGAGAAGGCGCGCGAGTTGGTGCCGTCCTTGTCGCCGGCCCAGAACACGGCCTCGCATGTGCCGGTTTGTGTGGACGTGGGCCGCCACGAGAAGGCGGAAATGAGCGGGGCGAGGCCGCTGGTGGCGGCAAAAGTCGCGCCGGCGGGCAGGCCGGTGGCCCAAAGCTGGACGGCGTCCTCGTTGGGTTCGGTGGCGGTGACCGTGAGGTTGACGAGATTGCTGTAGGCGGTGCGGACGAAGTTGGTGTCGGGCGAGAACAGCAACGCCGGCGCCTCCGGCTCCGCGCCGCCGTAGGACGTCCAACGGACGTTGTCGATGGCGACTTGGCCGGCATTGGAGTTGTTTTGAACAAACTTCAGGGTAAAGGTGCCGCCTTGGTTGATGGCCAGCGGACCAGTGGTTTCAACGGCATTCTGGGCGGCGGTGCCGACGATGGTATGGCGGACGGTGCCGTTGACCACCACGTCGAGCTGGACGGTGCTCGTGAACATCCGCATGTAGTCGAAGGTCAAGCTTCCGCAGCCTCCGGCAATTGAACCGGAATCGACGCTGGCGGGGGGAGTTTTCCCTTTGTGGAGACCCGGGGTGGGGGCGTTGATGGTTTTGCTGCCTTGGCAGCTGGTAAAGGTCCATGTCGAACCGTCTTGGCCCAGGAAAGAACCATTGGTATAGGCAGAACCTGCCGGAAAATTCGCGAAGTCTTCGAACCCGTCGGCCAGGGCAGGCGCGGAACCGGCCAGCAGGGCGACGACGGCGATGGCTGGGAACCAGATTGGACGGGGACGCGGCATATTTTTCAAGCATACCGCCTTGACCGATGAAAGCCACCGAAAAGGACGCGAGACGGAGCGACAAAAAAACCGGAGGCGGGGGGCCTCCGGTTTCATGGGCGCGGTCCTGGGGCCGGACGGGATCAATCGCCCCAATTGACTTCTTCGCGTTCGATGTCGACGAAGACGATGTAGCGCGCGGTCGAAGCAAATCCTTCTTCAACCAGATGGTCCGGCTCGAAAGAATAATCGACGTCGCGGATTTTCGTCAGTTTTTGGCGCTGGCCGGGGGCGAGGGCGAAGCCGGTCCATTCGATGGACAGCGACGTGATGAAGACCGTGTACGATGAGGAATTGATGAATTCGAGCGGCTGTTCGTCGTAATCTTCGCAACCGGCCAAGGAAACCGCTGCCGCGGCCATCAACAGGACTAGCAGAAATCGTTTCATTCCAGGTCTCCCTATCTCGTTGCGCAGTATGCCCGCGACCGGGCGCGGAGGTCAAGGTTCCTGTGCGGCGTTTTCTGGGCGGTCCGGAGGGATCCCGCAAGATGATCCGGCGAAAAACGCGAAAGCCGCGGAAAGATTCCATCCCGGCTTCCCGTTTTTCTGTAGCCGATCCCAAAGGGGCGGGGCTGTTCAAACAACAACTTCGCGCGGTTGTCGACCCGCCGCGACCGGACGGATCCCGTTTCTTGAAAAAAGGGTTGAACCACCCCGCGGTTGTGGCATAGTCCCTCGCGACTCTCGGGCGATTAGCTCAGTTGGCTAGAGCACTTCCTTGACATGGAAGGGGTCACAGGTTCAAGTCCTGTATCGCCCACCATCCTTCCCGCGCACTCCATGAACGTCCTGCTCATTCTGGCCCATCCGCGGCCCGGCAGTTTCAACCACGCGATCGCGCAGGCCGTGCGGGAAACGCTGGCCGGCGCCGGTCACCGCGTGGTTTTCCACGATCTTTGCGCCGAGGGATTCGATCCGGTGATTCCGCCTGACGAAAGCGCCCGCGCCGCGGTCCTGCCGCCCGAAGTGGCCGCGCATTGCGCGGATCTGGCGGCGGCGGACGGCGTCGTGGTCGTGCATCCCAACTGGTGGGGCCAGCCGCCGGCCATCCTCAAGGGATGGGTCGACCGCGTCGTCCGTCCCGGCGTCGCCTACGAGTTCCTCGAAGGCGATTCCGGCGAGGGCGTGCCCCGCGGATTGCTCAAGGCCCGGACCGCCGTTGTTTTCAACACCGCCAACACCGCGGCGGAACGGGAACGGACGGTATTCGGGGATCCGCTGGAAACCCTTTGGCGCAACTGCATCTTCGGGCTGTGCGGCATCGGGGATTTCCATCGGCGCACGTTCGGGGTCGTGGTCGCCAGCACGGTGGCGCAGCGGCGCCAATGGCTGGAGGAAGCCCGGGCGCTGGTCGGGCGCGCGTTCGGCGCTTGAGCCGGCAAAACGGGATTGATGGACGCGGGGGCGGCGCGTAGCATGGGCGCATGAAACGATATCCGTTGGTGGGTGAAAAGGTGGCGGTGGTGACGGGCGCGTCGACGGGCATCGGC
>CAYODC010000357.1:0-2419 GCA_964402575.1 uncultured Verrucomicrobiota bacterium | reverse complement strand
CCCCCGTTTTTCCACACCGTGGAAAACTTTTTTCCACTCCATGGAAAAATCCTCCGGGTTTGCATTGTTCCCCCGCCGCATATGCGCTAGGATTTTTCGCATGAACATTCGACATGCTTGGATAGGCATCGGCTCCGGAATCCTCGCAACCGCCCTGGCCGTCTCTTCTGCCCGGGCCCAGGCCACCACGCTCCGCTATGAAGTGGCGTTCCGCGGACATCCCACCACCACCCAAACGGTATCTCTCGTCCGATCCCCCGGCCTCACCACCATCTCCACCTCCTTCGAACTCGACATCCCCGTCTTCACCGCCATCCACCGCTACGCCGAAACCCTCTCCGCCACCTTCCGCGATGATGGCACCATCGAACGCTTCGAGTCCCGCCGCAGCAACGGGGCGTTCCCCACCCTCGTCACCGGCGAACTCCGCGACGACGGCCGCCTCGAAGTCGTCCGCAGCAGCCCCGAGGGCACCAACTCCAGCTTCATCGCCCGCGAAGACTACGACTTCCATTCCTTGATCCTTTACGGCACCCCCCCCTCTTCCTTCCTGCCAACCAACCAACCCGCTCGCGTCCTGTCCATCGTCGAAGGCCGCGTCATCCCCATCCCCATCCAGGTCATCCACGAAAGCGATACCTTCGAACGCCAACACCTGGCCTCCACCCATCTCGTCTGGACAGACGGCCCCCTCACCTCCCACTCCTGGCACCCCGAGCGCTTCAGCAACCTCCCCCGACGCTACATCCGTCATACCACCGACGGCGAATTCACCTTCACCCTCCTGCGTTGACCCCGGCACCCCCCCCCTCGAAGGAGCCCCCGCATGACGACGCCTTCCCCCTCCCCGGCCTTCACTCTCCTTCACCCCCTTCCCGGCCCCGCCATCTTCTGGAAGGAAACCGTCATCACCCGTTCCGACCTCCTCGCCCACTCCGCCGCCCTCGCCTCCCTCTACTTCTCCGCCCCCGGCGAACGCATCGTCATCTTCTCCGAAAACCGCCCCGAATGGATCTCCGCCCTCTGCGCCATCTGGCGCAACCGCGGCGTCATTGTCCCCGTCGATGCCTTCAGCCCCGCCGATGAACTGTCCTATATCCTCGACCAGACCGAACCCGTCGCCATCTTCTGTTCCGCCCAAACCTCCCCCGTCGTCCAAGAAACCCTCCAATCCCGGTCCGCCTCCCCCCGCGTCATCCTCTTCGACGCCGAGGATTTTCCTGCCCTCCCCTCCGGCGCCATCGCCTCCGCCCCGCTCGCCGCCGGCGCCGCTGACACTCTCGCCGCCATCCTCTTCACCTCCGGCACCACCGGCGCTCCCAAGGGCGTCATGCTCACCTTCGGCAACCTCTTCACCAACATCGAATCCGTTTGCGATCGTGTCCCCATCTTCCGCCCCGAAAGCCGCACCTTCGCCCTCCTGCCCTTCCACCACATCCTCCCCCTCATGGGCTGCATCCTCGCCCCTCTCTACTCCGGCGGTTCCCTCATCCTGGCCCACTCCCTCGACCCCGCCGAAATGATCGCCACCATGAAGCGCCACCGCGCCACCCTCCTCATCGGCGTCCCCCGCCTCTATTCCCTCTTCCGCAAGGCCATCATCGAAAAACTCTTCCACTCCCCCGTCGGCCGCCTCCTCTACCGCCTCTCCGCCGCCATCGGCCGCCTCGGCGTCTCCCGCGTCCTCCTGCGCCCTGTCCAGAGAAAGTTCGGCGGATGCCTCCGCCAGATGGTCTCCGGCGGCGCCCCCCTCGACCGCGACGTCGCCCGCGACCTCGTCATCTGCGGCTTTGAAGTCCTCGAAGGCTACGGCATGACCGAATGCGCCCCCATGATCACCTTCCCCCGCCCCGGCGCCGCCCGCCTCGGCGCCTGCGGCAACCCCTGCGTGCCCGATTCCGTCCGCATCGAAGACGGCGAAGTCCTCGCCCGCGGCCCCCACGTCTTCCCCGGCTACTGGAAAAATCCCGAAGCCACTGCCGAAGCCATCCAGGACGGCTGGCTCCACACCGGCGACCTCGGCTACCTCGACATGGACAACTACCTCTTCATCACCGGCCGCAAAAAGGAAATCATCGTCCTGCCCAACGGCAAGAAGGTCAACCCCTCCGAACTCGAGGACAAGCTCGCCGCCCTCTCCCCCGACATCAAGGAAGTCGCCGTCACCCTCCGCGACAATCTGCTCCATGCCCTCATTCTTCCCGTCCCCGGGTTCCTCGATGGAATCCCCGCCCAGCAGGCCGATCACTTCCGTTGGAAACTCCTCGAACCCTATAACCGCCTCGCTCCCCCCGCCAAGAAAATCACCCAGCTCACCATCGTCTCCGGCGACCTCCCCAAGACCCGCCTCGGCAAGCTCAAGCGCCACGAACTGCCCCCCCTCGCCGTCGGCACCTTCTGCGGCGATTCCACCCCCGCC
>CAYODC010000356.1:2112-2420 GCA_964402575.1 uncultured Verrucomicrobiota bacterium | reverse complement strand
CTTGAAGGCGGGGGGGGGGGCGGCATCCGGCGTTCTGGTGATCGGCACGGTGGCGGGCGACGTGCACGACATCGGCAAGAACCTGGTGGACATCATTCTGTCCAACAACGGGTATCGGGTGGTGAATCTCGGCGTGAAGGTGCCCGTGGAGAAGATGGTGGAGGCGCTGCGGGAGGCCAAAGCCGACATGCTGGGCATGAGCGGGCTGCTGGTGAAGTCGGTGCAGGTCATGCGCGAGAACCTGCGGACGATGGAGGCGGCGGGGCTGCGTATTCCGGTACTGCTGGGCGGGGCGGCGTTGACGGAGG
>CAYODC010000356.1:0-2102 GCA_964402575.1 uncultured Verrucomicrobiota bacterium | reverse complement strand
GGGCCCCGTGCGCTATTGCAAGGACGCCTTCGACAGCCTGATGGCTTTCCGGGAGCTGCAGGAAACCGGCGGCCTGCGCCGGGCGGGGGAAGGGCGATGAAACTGGAAACTTGAAAATGGAAACCGCCTGACTCCTGTAACCTGCAATTGCAAATCCTGAACCCTGAACCCTATCCCATGAATTCCTCTTCCATCGTGGACGAACCCGTTGAACCTCCGTTTTGGGGTTCGCAGATCTGGGATCCTCCGATGGAAGAGGTGAATCCACTGCTCGACCGGATGTCGCTGCTGGTGGGGCGGTGGGGCTACAAGAAGGGCAACCTGTCGGAAGGGGAGTACCGCCAGATCCTGGAGGGGGAAGCCCGGGGGCATTACGAGCGCCTGATGCAGGAGAATCTTCAGCGGCGGCTGTTCGTGCCCCGGGCGGCGGTGGCATGGCTGCGGTGCCAGCCAGAAGGCGACACGTTGCAGGTATTGCCGAATGGAGGGGGGGGGGCGGTGGTGCTGACCTTTCCTCGGCAGCGGATCCGGGAAAAGCTGTGCATACCGGATTTCTTTGCCGCACAGGGAGATGTGGTGGGGTTTTTCACGGTCACCGTGGGAAATTCCGCCGCCTCGGCCGAGATGGCACGGCTGCAGGAGGCCGGGGAGTACCAAGAGTATTTCTTCTGGACGGGATTTGCGGCGGAATATGCCGATGCGGTGGCCGAATGGGCGCACCGAAAAATCCTGGAGCCGATTGGCGGGAAGCGGGGGGCGCGGTTTGGTCCGGGCTATCCGGCGTGTCCCGACATGCGCCTCAGTCGCTGGATCTGGGAGTGGACGGGAGCCAAGCGCATTGGGGTGGAGGTGACGGAATCGGACATGCTTTCGCCCGAGATGAGCACCAGTGCGCTGGTGGCCCACCGGTCCCGGGCGAGGATCTTCAACACGCTGGGATGAGCATGGGGTGCCGCGGAGATTCTTTTAGCGGAGGAGCGGGAAATGACGATTGACGGAACGGGCGCCGTGGTCCTATACTGCCGAAAATTGTGCAGGCAGGCCATTTAGGCTTTCCGGTCCAAAAAGACGGGCGCGCAGGAGGCAGAAACATGAACGGTAGGATTCAATCCAAGACGGGATGGGGGATTGCGCTGGCGGTGGCATTGGGGCTGGGCAGTCTGTCCGCTTGGGCCCAGCAACCGGTCCCCGGAGCGGGATCGGACATGGTTCGCATTCGCAAGTTGCACGCGCCCGAGAAGATCAAAACCCCGGTATTCCGCACGGCGGTGCAGGGACAGGCTTCGGCCAAGCAGCCGGACTGGTGGCGGGTGGCGGTGGAGTATGAAACCGCGCCGGAGTGGATCGACGAACTGGAGTTCACCTTTTATACCTATATCGAGGACCAGAGCAACAAGGGCGCGCCGGTGATGTTCCGCGCCACGGTTGCCTACGTGAATGTCGCCAAGGGACGGCACATGAGCGACGTTTTCCTGCATCCCACCACCATCGCCCGCATGGGCCTCGTCAAGCAGATCGCCGTGGTCATCAAGGTCAAGGGCGCCCTGGTGGCCAGCGAATCCACGGCCAACAAGCCTAATTGGTGGGATGGCTTTCCGCCGGTGGACGGCGTGCTGCTGAACCGCAGCCAAACCCCGTTCGCGTTCATCGACTACGACTTGTACGAAGCGATCAAGCCGGCGTCGGCCGCGGCCCGGTAAGCCCAAGCAAAGGAAGCGTTTCATGGCCAAGACGCCCATATTGACGCTGGATATCGGGTCGCACAGTCTCAAGCTCGCCGAATTCATGGACGTCCGGGGCGGGCTGGAAATGACCCGCTATGCGGTGAGCGACCTGGGGGTCGAGCCCCAGAGCGACGCCGACCGTTCCCAGTATATCATCACCACCATTCACGACCTGATCCGGGAATCCGGGTGCAAACCCGGTCCGGTGCAGGTGTCGATTTCGGGCCACACGGTGTTTTCGCGATTCGTGAAGCTGCCCCCCGTGGAGCCGGAAAAGGTCTACCAGATCATCCAGTACGAGGCGCAGCAGAACGTGCCGTTCCCGATCAACGAGGTGGTCTGGGACTACCAGCTGATCAGCGGGGCGACAGGCGACGT
>CAYODC010000355.1:0-2422 GCA_964402575.1 uncultured Verrucomicrobiota bacterium | reverse complement strand
TGTCCGCCGGCGGCGCCGACGAGGATGAGGGCGGTGAGGGTGTTGAGGAGGCTCATGTCGCGCAGGAGGATGAAGAGGGGGACGAGGTTGGCGATCATGGGCATCATCATCAGGAGGAGGAGGGCGTTCCAGAGGAAGGAGGAGAGGGGGACCTTGAGGCGGCCGAAGAAGTAGGCGCCGGCGAGGCCGAAGATGACGATGAGGAAGGTGGCGGTGGTGGAGAGGAAGATGGAGTTGGCGACGGTGGGGGAGACCATGGCCCAGGCGGTGGACCAGTTGTCCCAGTGGAGGGGCTGGGTGAGGGTGGTGGGGGCGAGGTAGAACTGGTTGTTGTCCTTGAGGGAGACGATGAGCATGAGGTAGAGCGGGAGGAAGGCGAAGGCGAGCACGAACCAGATGAAGGCGTGCTTGGCGAGGCGCAGGCCCCAGTCGCTGGTAGCGGAGGCGGCGCGCCAGGCGGGCATCTGTTGGCGGGCGAAGGAGCGGGCGACGTAGAGGTCGCCGCGGCTGACGGAAGCACGGGGGCGCTGCAGGCAGCGGGCGAGATAGGCCTTGTCGAGGCGGGAGGCCATGGCGCCCCAGGGGGTGGCGAGGACGATGAAGATGACGCCGGAGAGGATCATGTTGAGGGAGTTGCCGTCGATGCCGTAGGCGAGGAGAAGGATGCCGGCGCCGCCGATGGCCATTTTGAAGAGGCCGCGGGGGGTGGCCATCAGCAGGAGGGCGAATCCGAAGAGCAGCCAGGCCACCGGGGCGCCGCGGAAGACGGTCATGGCGGCGCAGACGGCGGCGGCGAGAAGGGCGGCCTGGCGGGCGGCGGCGCCAATCTTGCGCAGGAGGACGGGGACGGCAAGCAGGAGCGCGAGCTTGAAGACGAGCTGGACCACGAACACGAAGAACCCGCCGAGGGTGACGGTGCCGGGCAACAGGTGGGCGCGGAAGAAGAGGAAGCCTTCGGCGAAGGCGTAGAGGGCGAGGATGCCGAACCAGGCGGACTTGCCGGCTTTGGCGCCGCCTTCGGGTTCGGGCTGGAGGAGCATGTTGCAGACCTTCTGGAGGAGGAGGACAACGATGGTCAGGACAATGCCGACGGCGCAGGCGTAGCCCATTTGCTGGTCCATGAAGGCTTTTCTCAGCATGAAGAGGGCGGGGACGGTGGCCTTGCCGCCGGGGCCGCCGGTGATATCCGTGAGGGCGAGGACCATGCCGGCATCCTTGATGGTGTCGATGATGGCGAAGACGAGGAGGAGATAGATGGAGCCCATGAGCAGGGGCAGCTCGATCTTGGTGAAGCGGCTCCACCAGTTGGCGCCATCGATGTCGGCGGCTTCATAGACATCCTTGGAGATGTTCTGGAGCTTGGCGAGGTGGGTGAGGACGGCGAAGGAGCCGACCCAGGGGAAGCCCCAGAAGATGCAGGCGATGATGATGATCTTGGGATCGCCGAGCCAGGCGGGGGCGGTGCCGGCCTTGAAGGCGGTGAGCCAATCGAAGGATTCGAAAAAGGATTTGGCGAGGCCGGTGGTGGCGGGGTCGTCGAGGCGGGCGGTGACGAAAGTCCCGGCGTGCTGGAGCAGGTCCATCAGGCCCGTGGCGTTCAGGAACTGGTTGAGGTAGCCGGCGGTGGCTTCGAAGAAGAAGGAGCGCCAGATGAGGACGGTGATGAGGCCGGGGATGACCATGGGGACGACGAAGAGGGTGCGGTAGAAGAACTGCATTTTATCGGAGGTGCAGCGGTGGATGCAGACGGCGACGAGGAGCGCCGGGATCATCTTGATGACGTTCCAGAAGCCGAGGATGAAGGCGAGCTTGAAGGAGTTCCAGAACTCGAGGTTTTTGAGCAGGTCGACGTAGTTTTCGAGGCCGACGAATTCGGAGATGTCGGAGCCGTTCCAGCGGAAGAGGGAGTGAAAGATGCCGGAGCTGGCGGGGTAGTACTGGAAGAGGGCGATGAGGATCAGGGTGGGAACGATGAAGAAGTAGATTTCCCAGTGGTGGCGGAGCTGGCGAGGTTGGACGTCTTTGGGCTGCATGGGAAGGCTACAGGGTTCGGGGTTCGGGGTTCAGGGTTGAGAAGGAAAACCGAACAGCCCCCGGGTCAACGCCCCGGGCTACAAAAACCGTCGGGTTGTCGACCGGGGCGGCGACCCGGCAATGGTTTTCCACAGTATGGAAAAAGTTTCCGGATTTTTTCCACACCATGGAAAACTTTTTTCCACAGTGTGGAAAAAGCGGGCTGGCGGGCCGGCCGGTCACTTCCCGGCCTCCTGGCGGATTCGTTGGCGGATTTTTTCGAGGACGGCGGGGGAGTATTCGTAGGGGCCGGTGAAGCCTGCGGGGAGTTGCTTACGGTGGACGAGGTCGAGCTGGCGGGCGTGGTTGAGTTCGCCCCAGATCTGGCGGGAGGCGGTGATGGCGCGGT
>CAYODC010000354.1:0-2466 GCA_964402575.1 uncultured Verrucomicrobiota bacterium | reverse complement strand
GAGGGCTTCGTCGAGGTGAGCGGGGTCGCCTTGCTGCATGTCGTAGCCGAGGAGGTTTTGGCGAGCAGGTCCTCGTTGTCATTCATGTAGGTCAGGATGACGTCGATGCCGGTGCGGGCTTCGAAGTCGGCGATGACGTCCTTGTCGAGGTATTCGGCCCAGTTGGCGATGACGAGTTTTTCCTGGTGGCTCTCGGCGAGGAGGGAGAAGGCGAGGAGGACGGCGAGGAGGGCGGCCATGGCGCCGCCGAGGCGCATGCCGGAGCGCTGGCGGCGGCCGGTCTGCTGCATCCAGTGGACGGCCATGAGGGAGAGGAGGGTAAAGGCGATGAGGAGGGTGGAGATAACGTTGATGGCGGGGGTCAGGCCGAACTTGACCATGGAGTAGACCTTGAGGGGGAGGGTGGTGGTGCCGGGGCTGGCGGTGAAGAAGGTGACGACGAAGTCGTCGAGGCTCATGGTGAAGGAAAAGAGCATGCCGGAGAGGAGGGCGGGGGCCAGCGGGGGGAGGATGACCTTGAAAAAAGTCCGCCAAGGGGAGGCGCCGAGATCGAGGCTGGCCTCGGCCTGGGAAGGGTCGAGGGCCTGGACGCGGGCGAGGACGAGGAGGGCGACGAACGGGAAGCTGAAGGTGACATGGCCGCAGATGATGGTGAAGAATCCGCGGGGGATGCCGAGGAGGACGAAAAGGACGAGCAGGGCGATGCCAAGGATGATTTCGGGAAGGACGACAGGAACGTAGAGGAGTCCGGCATAGAGGCGGCGTCCGCGGAAGACATGGCGGCCGAGGGCGAGGGCGGCGAGGGTGCCGAGGACGGTGGAGAACAGGGCATTGAGGCCGGCGACGATGAGGGAGTTGCGGATGGACAGCCAGAGTTCCTTGTCGCGGAGAGTCACGGCGAACCAATCGAGGCTGAACCCCTCCCAGACGGTGACCTGCCGGGAGGAGTTGAAGGAGTAGACGACGAGGACGGCGAGGGGGGCGAGGAGGAAAGCCAGGCACAGGCAGGTGGCGGCGCGGAGGAACCGGCCCTGGCCGAAGCCGAGATCGTTATGGCGGGAAAGATTGCCGGCCATGGGGCTACTCGCTTTCCGGGGCGCGCCGGGTGGGGTCGTAGTGGCGCAGGTGGAGGCAGATGCCCAGCATGACCAGCAGCATCAGGAGGGTGGCCAGGGCGCTGCCGAAGGGCCAGTTGCGGCCTTGCTGGAACTGGGAGGCGATGAGGTTGCCGATCATCATGGTGTCCGGCCCGCCGAGGATGTCGGGGATGATGAAGCAGCCGAGGGAGGGGATGAAGCAGAGGGCGAAGCCGGCGGCGACGCCGGGGCGAGACTGGGGGAGGAGGATGCGGCGGAAGGTGGTGACGCGGCTGGCGCCCAGGTCCATGGAGGCTTCGAGCAGGGAGACATCCATGCGGTCGAGCGAGGCGTAGATGGGCGGGATCATGAAGGGCAGGTTCCAGTAGACGAACGCCAGGACGACAGCGAACGGGGTGTTGAGCAGTTGGACGGGGCCGCGGGTGAGCGACAGCGCCTGCAGGGCCTGGTTGACGAGGCCGCCGTCGCCGAGGATGACGATGAAGGAGTACAGGCGCACGAGCAGGTTGGTCCAGAGCGGGAGGAATACCAGGAACAGCAGGGTCTTTTGGCGGCGGGGGGGGGAGAAGGCGATGTAGCAGGCGGCGGGATAGGCGAGCAGGAGGGTGATCACGGTCGACAGGCCGGAATACCACAGGGAACGGCCCACGACCTGGAGATAGAGGGGATCGAGGGCCTGCCGGTAGTGGGCGAGGGTGAAGCGGGCAGCGGACCAGTCCTGCAGGCCGGCGGTCGAGAAGCCGAACGCCAGCACGATGGCGACCGGCGCGAGGAAGAAGACGGCCAGCCACAGCAGCGGGGGGAGGGCCAGCACCTGGAGTTCTCCGAAGCGGAACCGCGGGAAAAAGGAAGGCCTAGGCATGGAGCACCACCCCTGATCCCTGGCTCCAGATCACCCACACCTTTTCGTCAGGCTCGAGGGCGAGGACGCGGTCGTCCTGCAGGAGATAGTTGGGGACGCGGACATCGATGGACGGGGCGTTTTCGAGCCGGATGCGCAGCATCGTGGCCTCGCCGGTGAAGACCTGGCGTTCAATCTGGCCGAAGAGTCCGTTTTCAAAGTCGCGGGGTTCGAGGAGGCTGATGCGGAGCTGTTCGGGGCGGACGCCGAAGACGACGGGTTGGCCGGGGCGGGCGTCCAGCGTGCCGCGGCGCTGGACCAGGGCCTGGCCGGCAAGGCGGAGGGAGAAAGTGCCGCCGCCGGATTCGACGACTACGCCATCGAAGAAATTCATGGAGCCGACGAAATCGGCGACGAAGCGGGTGGCGGGGCGCTGGTAGAGCTCCGAAGGGGGGGCGCACTGTTCGACGAGGCCCTTGTTCATGACGGCGATGCGGCTGGCCATGGAGAGGGCTTCGGGCTGGTTGT
>CAYODC010000353.1:1675-2485 GCA_964402575.1 uncultured Verrucomicrobiota bacterium | reverse complement strand
TGATCGTGTTGAACAAGGCGGACTTGTGCGAGGACATCGCGGGGAGCCTGCGGGAGGCGGGGGCGGTGGCGCCGGAGGTGCCGGCGGTGGCGGTGAGTGCGCGGGAGGGCTGGGGGGTGGAGGCGCTGCGTCCGTGGATTGCGGAGCATCGGACGGGGGTGATGCTGGGACCATCGGGGGTGGGGAAGTCGGCGTTGACCAATGCCTTGCTGGGAGAGGAGGTGCAGTCGACGCATCCGGTGCGCGAGGGCGATGCACGGGGGCGGCACACGACGACGCGGCGGGAGCTTTTCCGGATTCCCGCGGGGGGGCTGTTGATCGACACGGCGGGACTGCGGGAGTTCCAGCCGTGGGGGGCGGGTGCCGGGTTGGAGGCGGTGTTTCCGGAGATTGCGGAGCTGGCGGCGGGATGCCGGTTCCGGGATTGCCGGCACGAGGGCGAGCCGGGCTGCGCGGTGCAGCAGGCGTTGGGGGACGGAAGCCTGGACGGCGGGCGGTTCGAGCACTACCTGCGGTTGAAGCGCGAGCAGGCCTACCAGGAGATGCGGCGCGGGGCCAGTGCCCGGCAGGTGGAGAAGGCGCGTTGGAAGAAGATCGCCCAATGGCAGAAGGAGATCACCCGGCATCCGGTGGAGTGAAAGGGGGGGAGGAGACGCGCGCCGCGGGAGTTGACAAGCGGGGACGGGAAGCGGTAACTTTCATGAAATCCTAAAAGTTCAGGACTTGCCGTGCCCGTTGCCGTCCCATCCGAAAAAGCCTATGCCGAAGCCGCCGCGATCCAGTCGCGACTGGTGGCGTCGGGGGGGCGGC
>CAYODC010000353.1:0-1665 GCA_964402575.1 uncultured Verrucomicrobiota bacterium | reverse complement strand
AAACATGGGGATTGACGGGAGGGGGCGGAATGTCTTAGTTTTCACGAAAACATAAAAGTTGTGGACATGAAGCGCGGACAAAACGACGGGAAGGGCGGGGGCGGGGCGGAGGTGAAGTCGCGGCTGGTGGCGTCGGGGGGGCGGCTGGCGCAGGAGTTTGGGTTCAACCGGGTGGCGGGGGAGGTGCTGGCGTGTTTGTACCTGACGCCGGGGGAGGCGTCGCTGGATGCGCTGGAGGGGGAGCTGGGGCTGAGCAAGGCGGCGGTGAGCCAGGCGGCGGCGCAGTTGGAGCGGCTGGGGCTGGTGGAGCGGGTGCGGAAGGCGGGGGACCGGAAGCGGTACTACCGGAGCGCGGAGGACATCGGGTCGGCGCTGCGGCGGGGGTTGCTGGCGGTGGCGGGGGCGAAGATGGCGCTGCTGGAGACGGAGCTGAAGCAGGCGGGCGAGGCGCTGGCGGGGCTGAAGAAGGAGGGGCGGGCGCGTTTTTTGGCGGGGCGGGTGGCGCGGCTGCGGGAGCTGAACCGGCGGGCGGAGCGGGTGCTGGAGCATCCGCTGCTGAAGTGGTTTGCGAAGGTGGGGTAGGGGCATGCACCGGACGGTCATCCAGGCGAACACCCCGTGGTGGCAGATTCCGTTCGGGGAGCTGGTGGAGTACCGCGACCTGCTGCGGATGCTGATTTTGCGGGACCTGGCGACGGTGTACAAGCAGACGATTCTGGGGCCGCTGTGGTTTTTCATCCAGCCGTTCATGATGACGGTGGTGTTCACGGTGATCTTCGGGAAGGTGGCGAAGATCGCGACGGGGGGGATTCCGCATTTCGTGTTCTACATGAGCGGGACGGTGGTGTGGAACTATTTCCAGGGGGTGTTGAACACGAGCGCGAACTGCCTGCTGTCGAACGCGGGGCTGTTTTCGAAGGTGTATTTTCCGCGGCTGATCATTCCGCTGTCGGGGGTGTTCACGAACCTGGTGTTGCTGGGGTTGAACATGGTGATGTTCCTGGCGGTGTATTTGTACTATCTGGCGAAGCCGGGGACGGCGATGGATCCGGGGTGGGCGCTGGGGCTGCTGCCGGTGCTGGTGGTGCACACGGCGATGGCGGGGCTGGGGTTCGGGCTGTGGGTGTCGGGGCTGACGACGAAGTACCGGGACCTGAAGTTCGCGCTGCCGATGCTGCTGCAGATGTGGATGTATGCGACGCCGATCGTGTATCCGGCGAACGGGGTGGTGAATCCGTGGTTCCGGGCGGTGCTGTGGCTGAACCCGATGGCGGCGATCGTGGAATATGCGCGCTATGCGTTCACGGGGCTGAATCCGATTCCGGTGGCGGCGCTGGCGGCGAGCTGGGGGATGACGCTGGCGGTGCTGGCGAGCGGGGTGGTGTTTTTCAACAAGGTGCAGCGGACGTTCGTGGACACGGTATGAGCGCGGCGATCACGGTGGAGCACATTTCGAAGCGGTACCGGCTGGGGGTCATCAGCCGGCACACGTTTGCGGACGAGTTGCGCTACCGGTGGCACGTGCTGCGGGGGAGGGATCCTCAGGATTATTTGGGGAAGGTGACGCGGGAGAAGGTGGCGCACGGGGACATCGGGCGGGATTTCTGGGCGCTGCGGGACGTGTCGTTCGAGGTGCAACCGGGGGAGACGGTGGGGATTGTGGGG
>CAYODC010000352.1:0-2496 GCA_964402575.1 uncultured Verrucomicrobiota bacterium | reverse complement strand
GATCGTCCTCCGCCACCCGGTGCAGCCCCTGCCCCAGCTTGTCCTCGTCGCCCTGCGTCTTCGGATGCACCGCAAAGGACACCACCGGGTTCGGAAAGACGATCGGCGCCATCCGGACGGACTTGCCCGGCGCGCACAGCGTGTCGTTGAGCACCGTCACCTTCAGCTTCGCCAGCGCCACCACGTCGCCCGCCTGCGCCTCCGGCACCGTCTCCTGCTTCTTCCCGTTGAGGAAATACACCGTGCCGACGCTCTCCTTCTGCTCCTTCGACGTGTTGAACGCCTCGCTCTTCTCCCGCAGCGTCCCCCCCCAGACCCGCGCCAGCGTCAACTGCCCCACGAACGGATCGTTGATCGACCGCCATACCTGCGCCACCAGCGGCGCGTCCGCCGCCGGATTCACTTCCTGCCCCTCCGCGTCCTTCGCCGGACGGTCCGCCGGACTCGGCATCAGCCGCGCAAAGCCGTTCATCAGCTCCTCCAGCCCCAGGGACTGCCTCGCCATCACCGCGAAAACCGGAATGAACTTCGTCTGCGCCACCGACGAACGCAACCCCCCGGACAGCTCGTCCGCGGAGAGCGTCTCGCCGTTGAGCACCTTCTCGATCAGCACATCGCTCGACTCCGCCGCCACGTCCGTCAGCCGCGCGCGGATCTCGTCCGCCTTCCCGCCCGCCGCCGTCAGCACGTCCACCACGCTCTTCTTGTCGTCCGCCGGATAACTCATCACCTCGCAGCGCGCCCCCCACAGCTCCTGCAAGGCCGCCACCGTCCCGTCAAAATCGGCGTTTTCCTTGTCGAGGCCCGTGATCGCAATCGCCCGCGGCAGCCCCAGCGCCTCGCAGCGTTTCCAGGTGCGCACCGTGCCCACCTGCACCCCCGCCGTGGCATCCACCACCATCAACGCCGCATCCGCCACCTGCGTCGCCGCCACCACCTGCCCGTAGAAATCCGCATAGCCCGGCGTGTCCAGCATCACCAGCCGCAGCGCCTTGGCGCCCTTCGGACGCCACACCGCGTCGAACGGCTTCGCCCAAATCGTGATCTTCCGCCCCTTCTCCTCGTCCGTCCAGTCCGCCGCGCTCGTCGCCTCCCCCGGATTCCCCAGCCGGTCCGTCACCCCCAGCTTGAACAGCAAGGAATCCACCAGCGCCGTCTTGCCGCTGCCCGTGTGGCCCACCAAAACGAAATTCCGTACATCCGAGACCGGGATATCCTTCATGATGCGTTTGCCTTTCCTTGCGCGCGTTTCCTCGTCCGTCCGGGCGGGACACCCGGCCACAGACTCGCGCACCTTATACAAAAGGAGGCCCCCCCGCAACCGCGAAATGAAAAAGCCCCCGGAAAATGTAGGAAAGAAACATGGAAACGCCCGGCGCCATTGCCGGATCGCGGGAGTCGCGATTCGGCATAGATAGGCTTTTTCGTGCGGCAACGAAAATGGGAAAGGGATGATCATCCGCCTTCGCCCCGTTCCCATCGGCGCTCCCGCAAGCGCAACCTCGGCATTTCCCGTTCGCAGAAACCACCGAACTGGCTAGAATGCCCCCCGTGAAGGTTCTCTCCAGAGGCGACTGCATCCGGCCCGGATGCTACACCGTCCGCACCCGCTATGCCCGCAGTGTCCTGCTGCTGGATGCCGGCGGCCACCCGCTGTTTGCCGTGGATCGCTCCATCGGCCCCGGCCCCCTCAACCTCGTCGTGGACGATCCCGCCGCGCACGTCCCGGACGACCACCTGCTCGTCCCCCGCCGCGACCCCGCGCCACGCTTCCCGTCGGCCCTCCCCCGCCCGAATCGCGAGCGCATCCGCCGGCTTCATGCGGTCCTGCGCGCCGCCCTGCCCCGCCTCGCCCCGCCGGACAGCCTCATCTCGCTCTTCAGCCCCTCCCCAACGCCCCTCCCGCGCTTCCAGCAGGCCCGGGACGCCGCCTTCCACAAGGCGTTTGCCCGCCTCGCGGCCGGCCACCTCCCCGCCGGCGTCCGGCTCCTCCGCGGCTGCGGTACCGGCCTGACTCCTTCCGGCGACGATTTTCTCTGCGGATGGATGCTCGCCTGCCGCCTCCGCCACAACACCCCCCTGGCCCGGAAAATCCTCCCCCTGGCCCTCGGCGGCAATCCCGTGTCCAACGCTTTTCTTGAATTGTCCGCGGACGGCCGCGTCAATGTTGCCGTGCAACGGCTGGTGCAGGCTCCTTCCCTCCCCCGGGCCAAAACGGTCTGCGCCTTCGGCCACACCTCCGGCGCCGATCTGCTCTGCGGCCTCCGCTGGGGATTGGATTGTCCTCTGATCCTGAACCCTGAACCCTGACCCCTGAACCCAGCCCCCCTGACCCCTTCCGCCTACCCCGCCAGCACCCCCCACACCAGCAGGCTCAACCCGATCCGGTACCAGCCAAACCCCTCCAGCGTGTGGTGCGAAATCAGCCGCATCAAAAAACGAATGGATAGCCGCGCCACGAAGAACGACACCACCAGCCCGATCGCGTAAGGCCCC
>CAYODC010000351.1:0-2511 GCA_964402575.1 uncultured Verrucomicrobiota bacterium | reverse complement strand
ACACCAGGCTCGCCAGTTTTTGGCTCATCACGCCAACCAAATTCGACATCGGGGCCGCGATCGTTCCGACCAGCATGCCCTGCAGGACCTTCTTCGGCGGCAGCGTCGCCAAGGAGTCGACGCCCTCCGCGGACACCACCCGGCCATCCACCAGCCCCAGCTTCACCGCCGGGACCTTGTTCGCCTTACTGAAATCGCGAACGGTCTTGGCGGCGGCCGCGGCATCCCCCGCGCCGAACACGATCGCCGTCGGACCTTTCAGTCCGGCCTCCAGGCCTCCAAAGCCCAATTCCTTCGATACCGCCAGGAACAACCGGTTCGGCACCACCTGGAAGCGGGCCTCCGTCTCGCGCAGCGCGCGCCGGAGCGCCGCCGTCTTGGTGGTATCCATCCGTGTGAAATCGGTCAGGATCGCAAAGGTCGCGCCCGACAGGTTCTCGCGGATTTCCCTGACAATTGCCTCTTTTTCGGGTCTCATCGTCGTATCTCCATTATCCGTTGGAAGTTATGCGATCTCGCGGGGATCCAGCCGGAGGCCGGGGCCCATGGTCGAAGTGATCGTCGCGCGCTTGATGAACACGCCCTTGGCCGCACTGGGGCGAGCCGAACTGAGCGCGTCTACCACGGCCTTGCAATTGCCCACGAGGGATTCCAGCTCGAACGACAACTTGCCAAAAGGCACCATGACATTGCCGTTGCGGTCCATGCGGAATTCCACGCGGCCCGCCTTGCAGGCCTTGACCGCCGCCGCTGTGTCGTCGCTGACCGTTCCGGTCTTCGGGTTCGGCATCAATCCGCGCGGACCGAGCACCTTGCCGAGCTTGCGGACTTCCTTCATCGCATCCGGGGTGGCCACGGCCACGTCGAAGTCGGTGAATCCACCCGTCACTTTCGCGATCATGTCCTCGAAGCCGACATGGTCGGCGCCGGCCGCCCGGGCCGCATCGGCCGCGGGACCGTTGGCGAACACCAGCACGCGCACGACCTTGCCCGTGCCGTGGGGCAACGTGACGGTGCCGCGCACCGCTTGATCGCTCTTGGTCGGATCCACACCCAGGCGGAAGGCAATCTCCGCCGTCGCGTCGAACTTCGTCGTCGGGTTGTCCTTCAGGAACTTGATCGCGCCCTCAATGGTGTAGAGGGTTTCGCGATCCACCTTGGACGCCGCTTTCTTGTACTTCTTCCCGTGAAATGCCATGGCTGCACCTTACTCCACTTCAATTCCCATGCTTCTTGCCGTGCCCGCCACCATGCGCGCCGCATGGTCCTCGTCGTTGGCGTTCAGGTCTTTCATCTTCAGCTTGGCGATCTCCGCCACCTGTTTCTTCGAGACCTTGCCCACCTTGTCGCGGTTGGGCACGCCGGAGCCCTTGGCGATGCCGGCCGCCTTCTTCAGCAGGGAGGCCGCCGGAGGCGTCTTCGTGACAAACGTGAAGCTCTTGTCCTGGTAGACCGTGATGACCACCGGAATGACCATCCCGGCTTCCTTCTGCGTGGCCGCGTTGAACTCTTTGCAAAACGCCATGATGTTGACGCCCTGCTGGCCCAGCGCCGGGCCCACCGGAGGCGCAGGGTTGGCCTGGCCCGCCGGAATTTGCAACTTAATGATGCCTGTAACTTTCTTCGCCATACATTCCACCCGGGGCTATTCGCCCCTTTCCACCTGCCAATATTCCAGTTCGACCGGGGCCGTGCGACCGAAGATCGATACCGATACCTTCAGCTTCCCGCGCTCCGGATCCACCTCTTCCACCAAACCGCTGAAACTCAGGAACGGCCCGTCCGTGATCTTCACCGACTCGCCCGGCTCGAACACCACCTTCGGCTTGACCCGTTCCTTCTTCTCTTCGATCTGCTGCAAAATCTTCTCGACCTCGTCCGGGCGCAACGCCACGGGCCGGTCGCCGCCGATGAAGCCGATCAACCCCGGCGTCGCCTGGATGAACGACCACGGCTTCTCCATCAGCTGCTTGTTCTCGTCGTACAGCGCCATCTGGATCAGCACGTACCCCGGGAAGAACTTCCGGGTCAGCGTCGTCCGCTTGCCCTGCTTGACTTCGGAAACCTTCTCCGTCGGAATCAGCACCTCGCCAATGTAGTCCTGCATCTCTTCGATCTGGACGCGCTTGGCCAGGTTCTCCCGCACCTTCCCCTCCTGGCCGGACAGGGCGTGCAGCACATACCATTTCTTCTCCATGGCCGCCTTCCCCTATCCCTGGATCACCAGCCGGACCAACTCGCGCAGCACCAGATCGCACACCGCCACGAACCCGCCCAGCAGCCCGACCGAGATGATCACCACCACCGTGGAGTCAAACAACTCCGGACGCGTGGGCCACGCGCATTTCTTCAACTCGGCGCTCACCTCGCCGAAGAATCCGCTGATGCTTTCCATGGTTTTGTTCATGTTGATTCGCTTCGTCCTGATCTTCGCTTCCCGCGACCGCCCCGGAGGTTTGGCAGGCCAGGAGGGACTTGAACCCCCAACAACCGGTTTTGGAGACCGGTGCT
>CAYODC010000350.1:0-2515 GCA_964402575.1 uncultured Verrucomicrobiota bacterium | reverse complement strand
AGAGGATGATGTCGGAGAGTTCCAGCCCGGCGTGGCGGGAATAGAGGAGGACGGCGCAGGCGCCGAGGACGGAAAAGAATTCCATGAGGGGGTGGATGGCGGCCTTGGAGGCCACGATCTTGACCTGGCGCCGGAAGAAGTCGAAGCTGTGCTTTTCAAAGCGCGATTGCTCGTGGCGTTCCATGCCGTAGGCCTTGACGATGGCGGCGCCGCCGATGACTTCCTGCTGGATGCTGGAGAGGTCGGCGATGCGTTCCTGGCCGGCCTTGGCGTGGCGGCGGACGCGTTTGCCGATGAGGGCGATGGGCAGGACGCAGACCGGGAAGATGGCGAGGCTGACGAGGGCGAGGCGCAGGTCGATGAAAAAGAGGTAGGCGGCGGCGCCGACGAGCACGAAGGGCTGTTGAACGAGATCGCTGATGACTTCGGAGATGCCGCGTTCGATCAACTGGGTATCGTTGAGGGTTCGCGACATCAATTCACCGGTGCGCGAGCCGGTGAAATAGAGCATGGGCAGGTGCAGGATCTTGGAAAAGACATCGTTGCGCAGGCCCATGACGACGCGCTGGGCGACCCATTCGATGAGGTACTTGCTGAAGAAGAAGCTGCCGCCGCGGAGGGCGACGCAGAACAGGACGGCGAGCAGCACGACGAAGGTTCGGACGAGGTCATGGTCCATGCCGCCGGCATACCACTGGTTGATCCAGGCGTCGGCGGATTCCTGGAGCTGGGTGGCGGCGCCGCCGAAGACCTGGGCCATGCCGCCCTTGGCGGAGAACAGGAGGCCGAAGACCGAACTGCCGAAGAGGAATCCAAAGACGATGGCCAAGGCCAGGCGGAACCAGAAGGGCCGGGTGCGGGCGAGCAGGCGCAGGTAGACTTGCTTCTCCCGATCGGTCAGCTTGCCGGAAGGTTCGCTCATGCGCCCAGGGATTCCAGATAATGCATGGCCTCGATGGCGGCGCGGCATCCGGACCCGGCGGCGGTGACGGCCTGGCGGTAGCGGGCATCGGCGACATCGCCCGCGACAAAGACGCCGGGGATCCGGGTGAGGACGCCATTCGTCACCAGGTAGCCGTTTTCGTCGCAGGGCAGGGCCTTTCGGAAGGGAGCGGTGGCGGGCACCAGGCCGATGGCGACGAACAGCGCGCCGACCTCGAGCAGGGATTCCTGTCCGGTGAGGGTGTCTTGGAGCCGCAAGGCGTTCAGATGACCTTGGGCCGGGTCCTGCAGACCGACAACGATGGCGTTCCAGCGCACGTCGATCTTGGGATGCTCGAGCACGCGTTGGGACATGATGCGGGAGGCCCGGAAGGCGTCTCGGCGATGGATGACCGTGACCTTGGAAGCGAAGCGGGCCAGGAACAGGGCCTCTTCCATGGCGGTGTCGCCGCCGCCGACGACGGCGATGGGCTGGCCGCGGTGGAAGGCGCCGTCGCAAGTGGCGCAATAGGAGAGGCCGTGGCCGGTCAATTCCTGCTCGCCGGGGAGGCCCAGATGGCGGTGGGTGGCACCGGTGGCGATGATGACGGCATCCGCCGGGAGGGGGGATCCGTCGGTCAGGCGCAATTCGGCGCCGCCGGGATTGCCGGGAGCCAATTGGGCGACTTCGGCACCTTGGAAGCGGGCGCCGAAGCGTTCTGCCTGCTGGCGCATGTGGTCCATCAGGTCAAAGCCGGCGATGCCGTCGGGAAAGCCGGGGATGTTTTCGATGAGGGGGGTGGTGATCAAGGGGCCGCCGGGGTGGGGGCCGTCGAGGACGAGGGGTTCCAGTCCGGCGCGGCCGGCATAGATGGCCGCGGTCAGTCCGGCGGGGCCGGAGCCGATGATGACGAGGGATTTCATGCGGCGCAGATTATCACCCGTATGAAAGGCAGGCAAACCGATAATCCGCCGGGAGAACCAGCGGGGATCGCGGGGAATGGGAGGGGGAGAAACGAGGGATCAGGCCTTGGACAGGCGGACTGAACAAAGGTGGCCGTTGATATCGAGGTCGCCGGTGCCGGGTGCGGCATCGAGGTGAGCCGCCAGGGTTTCCGCGGCGATGATCTCGCGGTGGGCCGCGACGGCGGCGAGCAGCTCGGGATCGGCGGAAAGCGAGAGGGCGATGCGGTCGGCCACATCCAGATCCTGTTCCTTGCGGAGGTTCTGGATGCGGTTGATGAGTTCGCGGGCGTGGCCTTCCTGCACGAGGGCGGGAGTCAGCGCGGTTTCGAGGGCGACGACGAGGGCGCCGCTGGAGGCGACCGCCATGCCGGTCTTGGGCGTGCGCTGGATCAAAACATCGGCCGGGGCGAGCAGGACCGCCTGGCCATCGAGGCCGATTTCGACGGATTCGCCGGAGAGGAGGCGGGCGAGTTCGGCGGAACCGAAGGCGGCGATGGCGGCGACGGCCTTTTTCATGAGCGCGCCGAGCTTGGGGCCGAGGGTTTTGTAATTGGCCTTGGCGGAGAGTTCGGCGAGGGCGGTTTCATCGTGCCCGAAACGGACTTCCTTGACGTTGAGTTCGTCGGCG
>CAYODC010000349.1:0-2519 GCA_964402575.1 uncultured Verrucomicrobiota bacterium | reverse complement strand
GGTGAACGCGGCGCGCAAGCAGGTGTTCATTGTCACGCCGTATTTCCTGCCGTCGGAGGATTTGCTGCGGGCGTTGCGGATGGCGGCGCTGCGGGGGGTGCGGGTGTACCTGGTGGTGCCGGAGCGGAGCAACCACTGGTATACGACGTGGGCGGGGCGGGCGATGTACGAGGATTTGCTGGAATCGGGGGTGCGGATCTTCGAGCGGCCGCCGCCGTTCATCCATGCGAAGGCGATGACGGTGGACGACCGGATGGCGGTGGTGGGGTCGTCGAACTGGGACTACCGGAGCCTGTATTCGAACTACGAGACGAGCCTGGTGGTGTATGACGCGCCTTTCGTGACGCACCTGAAGCTGCTGATGGTCGAGGACCTGCACGAGAGCCGGGAGGTGGAGCTGGGCATCTTCAAGAACCGGCCGGTGGTCCATCGCTACCTGGAAAACACCTGCGGGCTGCTGTCGCCGCTGCTGTGAAACTGCGGGCGGGCGAGGGGAAAGGATTGCGCGGGGGGCGGGGAAGGGTCTAAGATTCCCTTTTCCAAATGGACTTCCAGGGAGCGAACATGACAAACTTCATTCGGCGGGGATGGTGGGTGGCGGCGGCGGGGCTGGTGCTGGCGGCGGGTTGCGGCAAGAGCGGTGCGCCGGGCGGCGAGGGGGATGCGGGCAAGACGTACAAGCTGACCTACAGCGTGTTCTTTCCGCCGATGCACATCCAGGCCCGGACGGGGATGGACTGGGCGGCGGAGATCGAGAAGCGGTCGGGGGGGCGGATCCAGATCACGGTGCATCCGGGCGGATCGCTGACGAAGGCGGACCAGTGCTGGCAGGGGGTGTTGAACGGGATTTCGGACATTGGCATGAGCTGTTTTGCCTATACGCCGGGGCGGTTTCCGCTGCTGGAGGCGCTGGATCTTCCGCTGGGTTGGCCGGACGGGCGGACGGCGACGCGAGTGGCCACGGCGCTGGCGGCGAAGTACCACCCCGCGGAAATCCAGGGGGCGAAGGTGCTGTACATCCATGCGCACGGGCCGGGCGTATTGGCGACGAAGAAGCCGGTGCGCACGTTGGAGGACCTGCAGAACCTGAGGATCCGGGGCACGGGGCTTTCGGCGGGGATTGCGACGGCGCTGGGGGCGACGGCGGTGGGGATGCCGCAGCCGGAGACGTATGATGCGCTCCAGAAAGGCGTGGTGGAGGGGACGTTCTGCCCGATCGAGACGCTGAAGGGCTGGAAGCAGGGCGAGGTGATCGAGTCCGTCACGGACACGAAGGCCATCGGCTACACGACGGCGATGTTCGTGGCGATGAACCAGAAGGCGTGGGAGTCGCTGCCGGCCGACCTGCAGCAGATCGTGGCGGAGGTCAGTGCGGAATGGGTGGACAAGCACGGCGAGGCGTGGAACCAGGCCGATGCGGAGGGGCTGGAGTTCGTGAAGGGGCTGGGTCGGGAAATCCTCACGCTGGCGCCCGAGGAGGAAGCGCGGTGGAAGGACCGGATGGCGCCGATCCTGGACAAGTATCTGGCGCAGGCGGCGGAGAAGGGGCTGCCGGGAGAGGATTTCCTGAAGGAAGCGCAGGCGATGATTGCGGAAGCCCGCGCCGCGCAGCCGTGAGCCCGCTGTCGGGCCGCAGTGCGCGGACGGGGACGCTGCGGGGGTTGACGCATGCCCTGGCCGCCGTGGGCGGCCTGGCGGTGGGGGGGATCGTGGTGGTGACGGTGGCCGACGTGATCGGCCGGCAGGTGGGGATGCCGGTGAAGGGGGCCTACGACCTGGTGCGGGTGCTGGGGGCGGTGGCGATGGGCTGCGCGCTGCCGCTGACGAAGGCGGTGAAGGGGCACATCGCCATTGAGTACTTTTTCCAGAAGCTGGGGCGGCGGGGGCGGGCGGTGCTGGACACGGCGATGCGGCTGGTGCTGCTGGCGCTGTTCGGGCTGTTGGCATGGCAGTTCATCCGGCAGGGCGCGGGGTTCCGGGACAGCGGCGAGGGCACGGCGACGCTGCACATGCCGGTGTTTTGGGTGTCGTGGCTGGTGGCGGGGGCGTGCCTGGTGACGGCGGGGGTGACGTTGTGGCACTTGCTGCATCCGGGCCGGTCGATGATGAGGCCGCGGTGATGAACGAATTCCAGATCGGGCTGCTGGGGATCGCCTGCCTGTTCGTGCTGCTGGCGACGAGCATGCCGGTGGCGTTTGCCATGACCCTGGTGGGGGTGACGGGTTTTGCGTGGGTGGTGAATCTGCCTGCGGCGCTGAACATGCTGGCGACGGATTATTTCGACACGTTTTCGAACTACGGGCTGACGGTGATTCCGCTGTTCGTGTTCATGGGGCAGGTGGCGTTCCACACGGGGATCAGCCAGAAGCTGTTTGATGCGGCGCACTGCTGGTTCGGGTGGATGCGGGGGGGGATGGCGATGGCCACGGTGGGGGCGTGCGCGGCGTTCGGGGCGATCTGCGGGTCGGGGCCGGCGACGGCGGCGACGATGGCGGCGGTGGCGCTGCCGGAGATGAAGC
>CAYODC010000348.1:0-2519 GCA_964402575.1 uncultured Verrucomicrobiota bacterium | reverse complement strand
GCGTGCGCGACGTGGACCATGTCCTGACCACGCGCGAGCTGGCGCGGATGATCCGGCAGGCGAACCTGGCGTTCCGGGAGCTGCCGGACGGCGAGATGGATGCGCCGCTGGGGCTGTCCAGCGGAGCGGCGGACATTTTCGCGAATACGGGCGGGGTGATGGAGGCGGCGTTGCGGACGGCCTATGAGATCGTGACGGGGCGGGAGCTGCCAGCGGAGAACCTGCACGTGAAGCCGATCGAGGGGCTGGAAGGGATCAAAGAGGCGGCATTGAAAATCGAAGGCACGCAGCCGGCCTGGTCTTTTTTGGAAGGCGTGGAATTGAAGGTGGCGGTCTCGCACGGGCTGGGCAACACGCGGCGGCTGCTGGAAAAAATCCGCGCCGGCGAGGCGAGCTATCATTTCGTGGAAGTGATGACGTGTCCGGGCGGGTGCATCGGCGGGGGCGGACAGCCGCGCTTCACGGACGACGGCGTGCGGCTCAAACGTATCGAGGCGATCTACGCGGAGGACGAGTCCAAGCCGTTGCGCAAGTCGCACGAGAACCCGGCCATCCAGGAGCTGTACAAGGATTTCCTCGGCAAGCCCAACGGGCACGTGTCGCACGAGCTGCTGCACACGCACTATCACGCCAAAGATCGGCGCTGAGTCCGCGCGAAAGCCACATGGTCAACATGTATAATGTCTAGATGTGACCCCAAGCATATGGGGTCACATCTAGACATTATACATTCAGGAATTGACGGCAAGAGGGTTGGGGGTATACAAGAGATGGCATGAGCAGGCCCTTGCGGATCGATATTGCGGGCGGGTGGTACCATGTCACGGCCCGCGGGCACAACCACCGGAAAATCTACTGGAATGAGGGGGACCGGAGGCACTTCCTGGAGTTGGTGAAGGAGATGACGGCGCGGCACCGGGTGGAAGTGCATGCCTACGTGCTCATGGACAATCATTATCACTTGTTGGTACGAACGCCGGAGGCCAATCTGAGCCAGGCGATCCAGTGGATCAACATCAGCTATAGCGTGTGGTGGAATCGAAAACACCGACAGTGTGGGGGAGTATTTCAAGGTCGGTTCAAGTCCGTCGTGGTGGAGGGCGGGGAATGGTTGTTGTCCTTAAGCCAGTATATCCATTGCAATCCGGTTGCGGTCATGGGATTGGGGCTTGGCAAGCAAGACAAGGCCGCTGAACGAATGGGATGGAAGGTTCCAACACCGCAAGCAGTGAAAGCCAGGCTGGAAACGTTGAGGAATTATTCATGGAGTTCCTATCTGGCCTACGCCGGGTATGAGTCGCCTCCGGACTGGCTAATGATGGATTCGGTGTTCAGTCAAATCAAGGGAGGACGGGAGGGATACCGGGCGGCGATGGAAGGGCGGTTAATGGCGGGATTGAAGGAAGACTATTGGGATGCCTTGCGGTGGGGTGTGGTATTGGGGAGGGAGCGTTTCGCGGAGTCGATTCGCGAGCGAATCAAGGTAAGCCGCGAAAGTGCGGGGCGCCGACGGATTCAGAGGCGGTTGGCGTGGGCGGATTTCGTACGGGGCATGGAGAAGATGAAGGGAGAGGAGTGGGCAGCGTTCCGGGATCGGCATGGGGATTGGGGGCGGGATGTTACGCTCTGGGCGGCGCGACGGTTGGGTGGATTCACACTGAAGGAATTGGCGCGGGAGGTGGGGGACGTTGACTACACCACGGTTTACCAGAGTGTCCGGCGCTTGGAGGCGAGATCGCGACAAGATCTCCACCTGCAGAAAACCATGAAGCAATATGAAAGCAGTTTGGCCAATATGTATAATGTCTAGATGTGACCCCAAGCCAAGGATAGCTCCCGCGGCAGAAAAAAAGGGAGGTGGCGGGATCAGCGGTCTTTTTCGAGGATGGCGATGAGGGTCCAGGCGCGGTTCTGGATGGGCATGAAGGCCAGCCAGAGGTTTTCCTTTTCGACGCAAACGCCGGGGCGGTGGCGGCCGGCGAGGGCTTCGAAGTAGAAATCGGCGACTTCGGGGCCGGCCTGCTGGATGGCGGCGAGTTCGATGCCGGCCTGGCGGTTGGCGGCGGAGCGGGGATAGCGGGTGTCGACGACGATGCGGTGAAAGGTGCGGGGGGTGCCGGTGGCGGGGTCGGTTTCCTCGCTGGGGCGGACGAGGAGTCCGCGGCGCTTGCCGCCGACGGAGAGGGAGAAATCGAGGAGGAGGCGCTGGAGGGTATCGAGGGTGACTTCGAGGCCGACGACGCCGACGGTGCGGTCGTGGACCTGGAGGCGGCACATACAGCTCATGAGCATGAGCTGGGTGGTGGCGTCGGCGTAGGGCTGGCCCCAGACGGGGTGGTCGTTGGTGGCGTGGATGGCGCTGAGATACCAGATGCGCCGGGTGGGGTCGTAGTCGGGCTGGTTCTGGTAGCGGCTGTAGCCGGGGAATCCGAGGAGGAGTCCGGATTCGGAGCCGACGATGGACCATTGGATGTCGCGGCGGGCGCGGTGGAAATGGGAGAAGAGGGCATTCAGGCGGC
>CAYODC010000347.1:0-2533 GCA_964402575.1 uncultured Verrucomicrobiota bacterium | reverse complement strand
GCCGGACGTGATGAGCAACGGGCAGCACATGCTGTGGATGCTGGACGAATTCGAGGTGCTCCACGGCGCGCACGCGCCGGGATTCATCACCGGCAAACCCGTCGGCATGGGCGGTTCGCTGGGCCGGACCGAGGCCACGGGCTACGGCGTGATCTTCACGCTGCGCGAAGCGCTGAAGGAAAAGGGCATTGCGCCCAAGGACACGACGGCCAGCGTGCAGGGCTTCGGCAACGTGGCGCAATACGCCATCCGCAAGTACGGGGAGCTGGGCGGCAAGGTGGTCTGCGTGGCGTGCTGGAACAACCACGAGAAGAAGGCCTACTCGTTCCGCAAGCGCGAAGGCATCGCCGTGGACGAGCTGGCGGGCATTGCCGACAAGTTCGGCGACCTGGATCCCGAAAAGGCCCGCGCGCTGGGCTATGAAGTCCTGGCCGGCGACGAATGGATCGCGCAGGACGTGGACATTCTGATTCCGGCGGCGCTGGAAAACCAAGTCAAGGCAGAAAACGTCGGCCGGATTTGCTCGCGCGTGAAGATCGTGGTCGAAGGCGCCAACGGGCCGACCACGCCCGAGGCGGACGCGGTGCTGAAGGAAAAGGGCATCTTCCTGATTCCGGACTTCCTGGCCAACGCCGGCGGCGTCACGTGCAGCTATTTCGAACAGGTCCAGTGCAACATGAATTTCTTCTGGGAAAAGAAGGAAGTCCTGGATCGGCTGGATTTCAAGATGACGGCGGCGTTCCGGGCGGTGAGCGAACTGGCCCGCAAGCGCAAGCTCTACATGCGCGACGCGGCCTACGTAATCGCGATCGATCGGGTGGCGCAGGCGGTCCGGAGCCGCGGCTGGGTCTAGGCGCGCGGCCATGGCGCCCAACGGGCAACCCTTGGATCCCTCGCTGGACGGCGTCTTGGACGCCCTCCGCGAGCGGGCCAAGGAACTGGATTGCCTGTATCACGTCGAGGAGTTGCTGGGGCGGCATGACCTGCCGCTGCCGGACGTGCTCCGGGGCGTGGTGCGCATCATCCCGTCGGGCTGGCAGTTTCCCGACATCTGCCAGGCGCGGATCGTCTGCGACGGCGCGACCTACGACTCGGGGGACTATGCGCCGCCGGTCTGCGGCCACAGCGCGGACATCCGGATGGAGGACGCCCCGATCGGCACCGTGGAGGTCTCCTACGTCAAGGAAGTGCCGCCGCAGGGCGACGACTGCTTCCTCGACAAGGAGCACAAGCTGATCCACACCGTGGCCGATCGCATCGGCCAGACCATCCAGCACCGCAAGCTGCGGCAGATGCGCGGCGAGTGGGAAACCGCCCGCAAGGAGCTTGGCAGCCGCCGTTCGAGCGAGTGGATGGTGATCGTGGACCTGATCCGGCGCACCGATCCGCCGATGCTCAACTACATCACCCGGCAGATGCTCTACCACCTCTTTTGGAACGGCGTGCCGGAGGCGCAGGAACTCGTGCGCGGCGGGGAGCTCTTTGGAGAAGACGGACTGCATGAGGAGGCCAATTCGCCCATTCCGGCGCAGACCATGGAAAAAATGCTGGGTGCCAGCGACGCCGTTTTCCAGCTGGCGGGCAGGCATCTGAGCGCCGACGACATCCTGGCCTCGATCCAGAAGTGGATCCAGGACAAGCGCACGAGCTTCCTGATCAAGGCGGTGGACAACGTCGGCGCGCCTCTGGAAGAGATCATCGACGCCGTAATGCTTTACAAGGCTCACGCGGACAAAGGCGTCCACCTGCCGCCGCCCACGGACCAATGGCTCAAGGTGGCGTTGATCCGGCGTTTCTTCTCGCGCGATCTCGCCTACATCAAGACGGCGAAGGAAAACGTCGAGGTTGTGGATTTCCACGACCTGGTGCAGCGGATCATCTACCCGGCCGGCTGCAACGGCGACCTCGGCGGCAAGAGCGCGGGCCTTTTTTTGGCGCGCTCGATTCTATCCAAGACCGCCGAGCCGGAACTGGAGAACGTGCGTTTTCCCAAGACGTGGTATCTGCCGGCGGACGCGCTCACCGTCTTCCTGCATCTCAACGAACTCGAATCCATCAACGAGCAGAAATACAAGCCGCTCGACCAGGTGCGCCTGGAATATCCCAACATCGTGCATCTGCTCAAGGCCTCGCGGTTCCCGGGCGACGTCGTGAAGGGGCTGGCGGCGGCGCTGGACGACTTTGGCGACGCGCCGATCATCGTGCGCAGTTCGAGCCTGCTGGAGGACCGCGTGGGCGCGTCGTTTGCGGGCAAGTACAAGAGCCTGTTCCTGGCCAACCGCGGCACCAAGGCCGAGCGGCTGCAGGCCGTGCTGCAGGCCATCGCCGAGGTCTATGCCTCGATGTTCGGCCCCGATCCCATCGAATACCGCAGCGTCTGGGGCCTGCTGGATTTCTATGAGAAGATGGCCATCATGGTGCAGGAAGTCGTCGGCACCCGCGTGGGGTCCTACTTCTTTCCCGCGTATTCCGGCGTCGCGTTTTCCAACAACGAATTCCGCTGGTCGCCGCGCATCAAGCGCGAAGACGGCCT
>CAYODC010000346.1:0-2536 GCA_964402575.1 uncultured Verrucomicrobiota bacterium | reverse complement strand
CCGGCGGCTCCTCCAGCGTCTTCAACAACGCGTTGAACGCCCCCGCGCTCAGCATGTGCACTTCGTCGATGATGTAGATCTTGTACGGCCCCCGCGCCGGCGCGTACCGCACGTTGTCGCGCAATTCCCGAACCTGCTCCACGTTGTTGTTCGACGCCCCGTCAATCTCGATCACGTCCAGGCTGTTGCCCGCCACAATCTCCTTGCAGGAGTCGCACTGGTCGCACGGATCCGCGTTCTTCCCCCGGTTCGGACAATTCAGCGCCTTCGCCAGCAGCCGCGCCGTCGTCGTCTTCCCCGTACCCCGCGGCCCCACGAACAAATACGCATGCGCCACCCGCCCCGTCTGGATCGCCCGCGCCAGCGTCTGGATCACGTGCTCCTGGCCCACCACCTGTTCGAATTGCTGCGGACGCCACTTCCGCGCCAACACCTCGTACGACATGCTGTTGTCCTCCCGGTCATAAATCGCCCGCCCCCCGCCCGAGCCGGCCGTCACGGACCAGGACACCCACGGCACCCGGGTAGACGCTCATACCGTTGCTGCCTTCCGGCCCTGGCGGGGTTTTGAACGCATCCGTCGCATGAAGCCCAACCCGTGACAACCGGCCCGGACGGGGCCCGGACCGCCCGCCGGAATCCTTCCCGGCAAGCGCCCATCACCCTATCCCCCCCCCTCCCCGAACGCAATTCTTTTTGGCGGTTTGGCCTCCCCAAAACCGGCCATCTCCCGTATGCTCCCCCCTCGAAAGGATCATCCCATGAAATCCCTCCTTCCCCTCGCCGCCGGCCTGCTGCTGTTTGCCTCCTCCGCCTTCGCCCAGTCCATCACGACCGACGACGTCCGCTCCGCCCAGCGGGCCTGGGGCGATGCCATCGTCGCCATCGGCGCCGCCTCCTCCTACGGCGCCGCCGCCCAGACCATCGCCAGCAACCTCGTCGAAACCCTCTACGCCTACGACGTCAGCCCCGTCCTCTTCAAACCCACCAAGGCCGCCGCCGTACCCTTCCGCGACACCTTCGACGAAGCCCTCTCCTACTTCATCGGCGGCTCCGTCCCCGAAGACCACGGCTTCGCTCGCCAGCCCTGGTCCGCCGTCCGCTTCGGTGACCAGCAAATCACCATCGACAGCGATTCCGCCACCGCCATGGGCCACTACTACTTCACCGACGCCAACACCGAAGCCGAAACCATGGCCGAATTCACCTTCGGCTACATCCGCGATCCCCAGGGCCGCCTGCGCATCAATGTCCACCATTCCTCCCTCCCCTATTCCCCCGCTCAGGCTGTCCAGAGCCCCTGATCCAACGCCTTGATCCCGCCTCTTGGCATGCCCGCGGCCTACTCATTTACCTGACATTCAGTAGATAATAATCCAATGGAACATCCCCTTCACATCACTAGCGGCGACATCGCGGGCGAATCCCTGGCCAAATCCGGACTGCCCGGCGAAGTCTTCGTCTGGCACGACATCCTCTACGACGGCCCCCGGAAGCCCGGGTGGCCGGACGAGGACACCCTCCACGCCCGGGCGGCGTTCCTGGAGAATGCCACCGCAGGCGGACTCGATCAACCGCGCGTCCTGGCGGCATTGCGCCGCCAATACCGCAGGTTGGCGGATGCCGCCCCCCGCCAACAGATCGTCTTGTGGTTCGATGCCTGCCTTTTCGATCAATCCATGCTCGCCCATATCCTCGCGTGCCTGCGGCATGAAAAGGCCCAGCATATCGAACTGCTCTGTGTCGAGGCCTTCCCCGGGATTGAACCCTTTCACGGACTCGGACAGCTTCGGCCCGATCAGTGGGCCTCCCTCTACCCCAATCGCATACCCGCCACCAACGCGCAATTCGAGTTCGCGGTTCGCGTGGACGAGGCGTTCGCCACGCAAGATGCCGACAGGCTGGCCCGTCTTTCCAGGACGGCCCATGCCCCGCTCCCCTGGATCCCGGCCGCCGTCGCCCGGTGGTTGCAAGAACGCCCCGATCCCGACACTGGGCTGGGACGCCTCGAATCCCTTGCGCTGGCGGCCATTCGCAGCGGAAACGAAACCCCCGGCGACATCTTCGCGGCCGTCGCCGCCCGCGAGCGTCCCCCGCAGTTCTGGGGAGATACCACGCTCTGGGCCAAGATCAACGCGCTCGCGGCGCGCAAACCTCCGTTGATCGAAATCCACGGTCCCGCGGACCGCCTGCCTCAATGGGAAAGCCCCTTGCCATTGGAAACCTTCAGAATCCAGGCGCGGCCAAATCCTCCCTCCTTCGCGGCTCCCGGCAATGGGGTCAGTTTCATAAATTATAATCCGATGTAGTCGGCCCTGTGATTCGATCATGTATTTCCACGACAACGTCGCCCATTTCACTCCTCCGACTCCCGCCATTCCGATTCCTGAACCTCTGCTTCCCGCCCCGCCATCCTGCCCATCCTGCAAATCCTGTTAATCCTGTCTAAAAAATCTCTTTCCCCCCGCTCCTTCACCGCCTCCGTACCCATTCCTCCGAGCGGTATTTCCCCTCCAGCTCCTGCGCCGCCGCCTCC
>CAYODC010000345.1:0-2540 GCA_964402575.1 uncultured Verrucomicrobiota bacterium | reverse complement strand
GATCGGCGCGCACCATGCTGATTTCGTCGATGACGAGCAGGTCCATGCCGCGGATGAGGGCAAGCTTGTCGCGGGAGAAGCGGAAGTGCTGTTGGTCGTTGTCGCGGCCGGCGAGCGGGCCGAACGGGAGCTGGAAGAACGAGTGGAGGGTGACGCCGCCGGCATTGATGGCGGCGACGCCGGTGGGGGCGGTGACGACCATCTGTTTGGGCAGGCGTTCCTTGAGCGAGCGCAGGAAGGTGGTCTTGCCGGTGCCGGCCTTTCCGGTCAGGAAGAGGTGGCGGCCGGTGTGTTGCAAGAGAGCGAAGGCGAGTTGGAGTTCGGGATTGGCTGGGTCTTTGACCGGCATAAGTCCCACTCTGACGGAATGGCAGGCGGATTGCAACGATGAACATGCGTTCATTATGAGTTGCATTCCGGCCTGATCGAGGCCATGAGATTCATAATTCAAGGGCTGACCCCGGGGTCAGCCCTTGAATTATGAATCTTGACGGGGGAAGCGGTATGTGATGTCCTCGGGGAATGGCAAGACCTCCCCGGGCATTGATCAAGGGCGGCATCTATCATGTGACGAGCCGCGGCAACGAACGGCAGGCCATCTTTCGGGATGACCTGGACCGGGAGCGGTTTCTGGAGCGTTTGGCGGAAAGCGCCTCGACGCATCAGGTGAAGGTGTATCTGTATTGCCTGATGTCCAACCACGTCCATCTGCTGGTGGAGACGCCCCTGGGCAATCTGAACCGGTTCATGGGCAGCGTGCTTACGGGCTACACGGTCTATTTCAACCGCCGTCATCAGCGGGTGGGGCATCTGATGCAGGGGCGTTATGGGGCGCAGATGGTGGAGGGCAACGAGTATCTGCTGAAACTGAGCCGCTATGTCCATCTGAATCCGGTGCAGGTGGCGGCCATGAGGGACCAGACGCTGAGCGAACGGCTTCAATGTCTGCGTAAATACCCTTGGAGCAGCTATCGCGAATACGCGGGCAGAGCCGCTTCCGGAGGCATGCTATTCCCCGGTCCAGTCTTGGCGATGGTTCCTGGCGCGGCCAAAGACAGTCGAGAAAAGGCCTATGCTCGCTATGTCGAGGCGGGCTTGGCGAAGACGGACGAGGAATTCACCTCCCTGATGAAGGGACATAGCGTCGCCATTGGATCGGATACCTTTATGGAAACCATCAAGCATTTACACCGGCGGAAGGCGGTGGAGAGCCTGAAACGGGAAGACGTCTCGTTTCGCCAAATCCGGAGTTGGAAGACGGCTGAAGAAGTGGAAGATGCCGTTCGGGGGGCGGTGGGCGAGCGGTGGGAAGAATTCCTGGCATACAAGGCTGGGCGTGCCGTGCGCGGGTTTACCGCATGGTCGTTGCGGCAATATGCCGGTTTGACCCAGCGCGAAATTGCGGATCGTCTGGGCCTGACAACGGGATCGGCCGTCAGCCATATGATTCGCGCCTCGATGGAGATGCCCGAGGCGGAGCGATGGCGCAAGGCGCTAAATTCAAGATTCAAGGGCTGACCCCAAAGGGGGGGGATTGACGGCAAACGGGGAATCGGATAGTTTTCGGGGATCGTCAGTGATGACAGGGAAACAAAAAATGCGTGCAATCCATTCCCATTTGAATTGGCAAGCGCTTCCCTGCGAAAAGCCGGCCGTCTAGTCGCTCCGCGACGGACTTATCCATAGGCCCGGGTTCCCGCAGGCAGCGGCCGATCCCCTTTTTCGGGATCCGGTCCGGCGCGTCTGTTTTGCTTGTTCCCTGCATGTTTGTTGGAGCTTGATTCCCATGACGAGAGTTTTTCCGCCGAACGCCGGTCTGCCCGGCACGGCTTTCCTGTGTACGCATTGCGGTGCGACGATTCCCGGGACGGCCCCGGGGACGGCGCACCGGAACCACTGTCCGCATTGCCTATGGAGCCTGCATGTGGACTTGAAGACGGGCGATCGGCGGTCGGCCTGCCGGGGGGCGATGGAGCCGGTGGCGATCCACATCCAGGCCAACGGAGAATGGTCGATCCTGCACCGCTGCCAGCGGTGCGGGATGATCCGCATGAACCGCATTGCGGGCGACGACAACGAGGTGCTGCTGGTGTCGATGGCGCTGCGGCCGCTGGCGCGGCCGGCGTTTCCGCTGGAGCGGATCGGCGGCGCGTATGTCGCGGCCGGGGAGGAGCAGCCATGAACCTGAGCGATTGGGGCTGGGACGAGGGCTGGGCGGCGGCGTTTGCGCCGCACGCGGCGGAAGGGTGGCAGCCGGCGCGCGTGGTCCGCCAGGACCGCGGGGCGTGGGAAATCCAGATGGAAGGCGGCGTGCGCGCGGCGGAGGCGTCCGGCCGGTTCTGGCTTGCGCTGGAGAGGGGCGAAGCGGAGTGGCCGGCCGTGGGCGACTGGGTGGCGGTGGATCCGCGGCCAGGGAACGGCCGCGCGGGCATCGAAGGGGTGCTGGCGCGGAGGGCGAGTCTGTCGCGGCAGGAGGCGGGAAAGACGACGCGGGAGCAGGTGCTGGCGGCGAACGTGGACGTGGTGTTCCTGGTGTGCGC